>CAWUXN010000142.1:0-12452 GCA_963926415.1 uncultured Loktanella sp. | reverse complement strand
GGTTGATGAGCTCGGCCATTGCTTCGGCAGTCACTTTTTGCTCGCTGATGCTTATTAATTCTTCTTTGAGGTAGCGCATCAAAACGGTGTTGATGAAGGAGACGGCTTTTTTGGGGTCTTTGGTGGCGGCGACGACGGATTCGAAAGCGCGCCAGTCACGGCGCTCCACGTCGTCAGAGGCAAAGCCGGGCAAGGACACGGTTACCAGCGCGGGATTTTGCGCACGCAGGGCGGCAAAATCGACGCCGAGTTTTGCCAGTTTTCCGGGGCGGAAGTTTTCGATGACGATGTCGGCTTCGGCACAGAGCTCTAGTGCCTGCGCGAGCCCCTCGGGCGTTTTCAGATCAAGCGTCACGATCAGCTTGTTGCGCATCAGGGTCGCGTTGGCAGGGTTGTCCCACATAGGGCCGCCGGGCGGGTCGATGTGGATCACCGTCGCGCCCAGATCGCCCAGTAGCATGGCGACGGCGGGGCCAGCGATGAACTGGCCAAAGTCCACGATCTTGACCCCGGTCAGGGGAAGCTGGGAAAAATTGCGTGCCATGGGGGTGCCTTTCAGACGCCGGCCAGCACCCAGGATGCCGCTTTTTCAGCTATCATCAGGGTGGGGGAATTGGTGTTGCCGCTGGTGATTTCGGGCATGACGCTAGCGTCGACAACGCGCAGGCCCGCCACGCCTTTGACCCGCAGATGAGGGTCCAGGACGGCGGTGTCGTCATCTACGCGGCCCATTTTGACGGTGCCAACGGGGTGAAAGATCGTGCTGGCGATATCACCGGCCAGCTTGGCAAGATCGGCGTCGCTTTGGTATTGGGCCCCGGGTTTGTATTCCTCTGGTGTGTATGTCTGCATGGCGGGTTGGGCCATGATGTCGCGCACTTGGCGCAGGCTGTCGGCGGCGACTTTGCGGTCGTCGGCAGTGGACAGATAGTTGGGCGAAATTAGAGGAGCGTCGCGGAAATTATTCGAGCGGATCTGTACTTGGCCACGGCTGGTGGGGTTCAGGTTGCAGACGCTGACCGTGATCGCCGGGAAGTCGTGCAGCGGATCGCCAAACGCCTCAAGGCTGAGTGGCTGGACGTGATATTCAAGGTTGGCATGGGTCCGGCTGGGGTCGGAGCGGGTGAAGGCACCCAGCTGGCTGGGTGACATGCTCATGGGGCCAGAGCGTTTCAGCAGGTATTCAGCGCCGATCTTGGCTTTGCCCAGCAGGTTCGCGGCCAGCTTGTTCAGAGTCTTTGTGTTGGCGACCTTATAGACGGCGCGGATTTGCAAATGGTCTTGCAGGTTCAGGCCGACGGGGGCGTCTTTGGCGACGTCGATGCCGTGGGCGCGCAAGGTGGCGGCGGGGCCGATGCCAGACAGCTGCAGGATTTGGGGCGAGTTGATGGCCCCGGCGCAGAGGATCACCTCTTTTGCGGCGCTGACGGTCAGGGTCTGGCCTGCGCGGTTCACGGTCGCGCCGTTGCAGCGCAGGGCACCGTCTGCACCGCGCTCAAGCGTCAGTTTTTCCACCTGCGCCTGAGTCCAAATGGTCAGGTTGGCGCGGGTTTTGGCGGGGCGCAGAAACGCCTTGGAGGTATTCCAGCGCCAGCCGGACCGTTGGTTCACGTCGAAATACCCAACGCCGGTGTTGTCGCCGCCGTTGAAATCATCGGTCTTGGGGATGCCGTTCTGCACGGCGGCGTCGGCAAAACTGTCGAGGACATCCCAACGCAGGCGCTGCTTTTCGATCCGCCATTCGCCGCCTGATCCGTGCAGGTCGGAAAAGCGGCTGTTGTCGCCTGTTGCGGGGTCGGCACCGCCATCGAGTTTGTAGTGATCCTCGTGCGCCATGAAATCGCGCAGGGACTGGTCCCAGTTCCACGCATCCTCGCCCGTCAGGGCGGCCCAGTTGTCGTAATCGCGGGCCTGACCGCGCATGTAGATCATGCCGTTGATGCTGGAACAGCCGCCTAGTGTTTTGCCGCGTGGATAGCGCAGGGCGCGGCCGTTCAGGCCGGCGTCGGGTTCGGTTTGATACATCCAGTCCGTGCGCGGATTGCCAATGCAGTAAAGGTATCCAACGGGGATATGAATCCAGTGATAGGTGTCTGGCTTGCCTGCCTCGAGCAGCAGGACGCGGTTTTTGGGGTCGGCGGACAGGCGGTTCGCCATCAGACACCCGGCAGAGCCACCGCCAATGACGATATAATCAACTGTCGCTGTCGGGGTGGTCATGATGCAGACTCCGGTGCTTTTGGTGAGCTTAAGAAGGGTGCAGACAGAAATCCAATGACATTTGGTGCCAAGTGATATTAGAAACTCTAATATGGATAGACTGGCAAACATCACGACGTTGCGGGCTTTTGTCACTGTGGCGCAGCTGGGCAGCGTGTCGCGGGCGGCAGAGGCGCTGCATCTGACGCAGCCTGCGATCAGCCATCAGATCAAACGGCTGGCAGAGGATACGGGCGTGACACTGTTCCGCCGTACTCCGCGCGGGCTTGAGATTACGGCAGAGGGCGCGGCGATTGTCACCAAGGCCGAAGCGGTTTTGGCCGCGATGGCGGATTTCCAACGCAGCGCGCGCCAACAGGGCGGGCGGATCAGCGGGCGACTTCGGATCGGCACGGTTGTGGACCCGGAGTTCATTCGTCTGGGCCGTCTGCTGGGGCAGTTGCGCACCAGCTATCCGGGGATCGCGACGGAGTTGGCGCAGGGGGTTAGCGGCGATGTCGTCGCGCGGCTGCGGCGCGGGCAGATTGATGCGGGCTATCATTTGACCGTGCCGGGCGCGGGGCTTGATGCGGGGCAAGAGGCGCTACACACTGTGCTGCTCGCGGATGTGACCTATCGGATTATCGCGCCTGCGGGCTGGGATACGCTGGTGGACACAGGCGATTGGGCCGCGTTGGCCGCGCTGCCGTGGATCGGCACGCCGGACGCGTCGGTCCATTCGCGGCTACTGGCGGGGATCTTAGCGCGCGAGGATTGCACGCAAAACATTGTCGCGATGGTCGATCAAGAGGCTTCTATGCTGGAAATGGTGCGCGCGGGTGTGGGGCTCAGCCTGTGCCGCGAGTCGATTGCTTTGCACCAGCGGCAGGCAGCGGGCCTAGCCGTGTGTCCGGGCGTCAGCGTTCCCGCGGCGCTTAGCTTTTCAACGCTGGCACAGCGGGCGGATGATCCGCTGATCGCCGTGCTGTTTGATCTGCTGGGATCGCATTGGCGCTAGGCAACAAGCGCGACGAGGCCGTCTGGCGGCAAGCTGATCGTGACCTCTTCACCGATTTTCGGCGGCGGGGTCTGGGCGCGGTTGAAGGTGTCCAGCGTCAGATCATGCCCGCCCAGATCGGCGGTGATGCGGATGATGGCACCCAGAAACTGCACCTCCGTTATGCGGCCTGTCAGCGTGACATCGCCCGGATTACCCGCGCCAAGGTTCGCGGATTCGGGGCGCAGGGCGAGGGTGATGGCGGCACCGCTGGCAGCATCGATCGCGCGGTTCAGGACCACGGTGCTTTCGCCAAGGCGCACGGCACCGGTGGCGGGGTCGGTGACGGTGGCGTCGAAGGTGTTCAGCGTGCCGACAAAGCCCGCGACAAAGCGGGTGGCTGGGCGGTTATAGACCTGATGCGGGGTGCCGATCTGGTCAGCGCGGCCGCTAGACATGACGACGACGCGGTCAGACATGGACAGCGCTTCCTCTTGGTCATGGGTGACAAAGATCGTTGTGATGCCAAGGCGTTGCTGAATGGTGCGAATCTCGCGGCGCAAGCTGGCGCGGATTTTGGCGTCGAGGGCAGAGAGGGGTTCGTCCAGCAGCAGCACTTTGGGCCGCACGGCCAGTGCGCGGGCAAGGGCGACGCGCTGTTGCTGGCCGCCGGACAGCTGGAACGGATAGCGGGCACCAAGATCGGACAGGCCAATCAGAGAAAGCATTTCGGACACGCGTTCTGTCGTTTCTGCCTTGGATACGCCAGCGACCTTGAGCCCGAAGGCCACATTTTGCGCGACGGTCAGGTTGGGGAACAGGGCGTAGGCTTGAAATACCATGCCTATATTGCGCTGATTTGATTTCAGCGACGTGACGTCTTGGCCGTCGATGTGGATGGTGCCGGCGGACGGCACTTCAAATCCGCCGACCATGCGCAGCACGGTGGTTTTACCGCAGCCCGAGGGGCCAAGCAGAGAGACGAATTCGCCCTTATCAATCGCAAGGTTGAAGTCCTTTACGACGTGGTTCGCACCATAAGATTTGTCGAGGTGGGCTAGGTCCAGAAAGGCCATGTATTACGCTCTTTTGTGTTTGGACAGTCGGCTGACCATCTGGATCAGGCCCATGCAGGCCCATGTGATCCCGAAGGCGATCACGGCCAGTGCTGCGGGCTCGTATGCTTTGTTCGCGCCAAGGATCTGCATGTAGGGGCCAAAGGCGGGCCGGTCGAGGAGGGCCGCCATGGTGAATTCACCGATGACTATAGCGAGGGTCAGGAAGGCACCCGACAGCACCGCGCCCAGTACGTTTGGCAGGATCAGCGTCGCCATGATGCGCAGCCAGCCTGCACCAAGGGACTGCGCGGCCTCGGTCAGGGTGGCGACGTCGATGCTGCGCAGGCCCGTATCGACGGCGCGGTACATGTAGGGCAGGGCAAGGGTCGCATAGCCGAACATCAGCAGGATATTGGTGCCGGTCACGGAGCCGGTCATCGGCAACCAACCAGAGGTGTTATAGAGGCGGATATAGCCAAACACGACGACGATGGCGGGGATGACGAGGGGCAGCAGGGTGATAAATTCAACCACCGGGCGCAGCTTTGGCATTTTTAGCTGGACCCAATAGGCTGTGGGCACCACCAGCAGCACGCCAAAGATGATCGTGAACAGCGCCATGACCAGCGAATACGTGAATGTTGCCTGAAACTGCGGATCGGCCAGCACGACGCGGTAGGCGTCGAAGGAGTAGACTCCGCGGCGCATGGACAGGGAAAATTCGGCCATGCCGATCATCGGCATGATAAAATAGAGGCACCCTAGCAAGATCACGCCATAGGCGGCGATACGGTTCATTTCAGCCACCTTTCAGCGCGCAGGCGCAGGACGATATAAACCGTGTTGGCAGCGCCAGTGATGATGATCATGCCAAAGGCTAGCGCATAGCCAAGGTTGGGGTTGCCCAGCACGTCGCCGCGAATTTGCGCATAGAGCAGGATCGGCGCGATATTCAGGGACGGCCCGGTCAGGGCGATGGCGGTGGCGACTGCGCCAAAGGCATTGGCAAACAGCAGCGCCATGGTGCCAAGGATCGACGGAAACAGGATTGGCAGGGCGACCATGCGCCAGTATTGAAGGCGGGTCGCGCCAAGGATGTCGGCGGCCTCTCTCCACTCTCGCTTCAGCCCTTCCAGCGCGGGGGTGATGATCAGGATCATCAGCGGGATCTGAAAGAACAGATAGGTGATGATCAGGCCCCATGTGGACAGCAGGTTCCAGCCATACATCCGGAGATTGATGCCGAATTCCGTGCGCAGATACATCGTGATAAGACCCGCCGGGCCGATGGTCGCGATAAAGGCAAAGGCAAGCGGCACACCCGCAAAGTTTGAGGCCACGCCGGAAAAGGTCATCAGCGGGCTTTTGACGCGTTTGGAAATGCCGCCCAGCGTCATCGCTGCGGCCATAGCAAACCCGATCAGGCAACCCAGCAGGGCAGATAGAAAACTGACCTTGATCGACACCCAATAGGCGCTGAGGATTGTGGGGGTGTTCAGGTCCAAGATGTTCTGAAAAGTAAAGCCGCCTTGCGGCGTGCGGAAGGCACCGATCACGATGAACAGCGTGGGTGCAATCAGGAATAGACCGGTAAAGGTGATGAACGGGACTAGCCCGACCCAGCGCTGCGCCTGTGCCACAATTGCCGATTGCTGCGCCATGAAACCTCGTGCCGTCAAAGGAAAACCGTTCCCCGGGCGGTCCGGGGAACGTGCTGTTATGTCAATGCTTTACTGGACGTTTGCACCGACGACGGCGTCCCATTCGGCGACAACGGCGGCAGAGTTCGCGTTGACCTGATCAAGGGTCGGGAACACGGCTGCCTCGTAGCTGGCGGCGGGCGGCAGGGCGTCCATCAGATCCTGCGGGATCGAGCCTGATTTGGCCAGGTCGTTGAAGCGGATCGGGTGGCAGTAGCCAGCCAGCCAACCCAGCTGACCTTCGTCGGAGTAGAGGTATTCCATCCAAAGTTTGGCGGCGTTGGGCTGCGGCGCATGGGCGCTGATCGCCTGCACATAAACACCGGCGAGAACCGCGTCAGAGGGGACCACGATCTCGACCGGGGGGTTACCTTGCAAGGTGTCGCGGGCGGACAGTCCGTTGTAATCCCATTGAATAACGATCGGCGTGGTGCCCTGTGCCAGCGTGCCGGCCTTGCCGATAACAGGAACGAAGTTGCCGACTTTGTTCATCTCGGCAAAGAATGCCATACCGGCCTTGGCTGCGGCTTCTCCGGGCTCTGCGCCTTGCGCCATGCCTGCGGCCATGACGGACAGGATAGCCTGGTTCGATGCGCGCGGATCACCGGCCAGTGCGACAGCGCCAGCGTATTCGGGCTTAAGCAGGTCAGCAAAGGATGTCGGCACGTTGTCGACCAGATCAGTGTTCACGAGGAACGACATGACGCCGTAATAATCGCCATACCAGTTGCCATCGGGATCCTTGGCACCGTCCGGGATGCTGTCCCATGTGGATACCTTGTAGGGCTGAACCAGACCTTCTTCGGTGGCCGCGGGGCCAAAGGACAGGCCTACGTCGATTACGTCGGGTGCCTGCGGGCCGGTGTTGCCGACGTTGGCGCGAATTGCTTCCAGCTCGTCAGCGGAGCCAGCGTCCGGGTTCAGTTCGTTGACTTCGATACCGGGGTATTTTGCCTTGAAGCCGTCAATGACAGCGCCGTAGCCGCACCAGCTATGGGGCAGTGCGATCGTTGTAAGGCGGCCTTCAGCATTTGCGGCGGCGACCAACTCGTCCATGGACTGAGCGTGAGCTATAGGGGCGATCAACATTGACAAGGTGCTGACGGTGGCCATCAGGGCAGTTTTCGAGATCATGGAATACTCCGATCATGATTGCGGTTGTCGTACCGGCAGCGGTTAGTCCTGCCAGATGAAATTAATGTGACAGAAGTTAACGGCGCAATCCGTGAAAGCAAGCCTATTGAAGCACGAGGGGTTTTCGTTTTGGGCGGGCTGCGTAGGATAGCGGCGAACAGCCGAAGGATCAGGCAATGGACGGCCGCTATCGCACGACCCTTGGGGGGCAAGTCTGGAACTATAGTTCGCTTGCGCAGGTGATGGCGCGGGCGACGCCGGGCCGAGCGGGGGACCGGCTGGCCGGGTTGGCGGCGCACAGCGCGCAGGACCGGGCGGCGGCGCAGACGGTGCTGGCGGATGTGCCGCTCGCCAGTTTTTAAGCGAGGCGCTGGTGCCTTACGAGGACGACGATGTCACCCGGCTGATAATTAACACGCACGATGCGGGGGCCTTTGCCCCAGTGGCGCATCTGACGGTCGGGGATTTTCGTGACTGGCTGCTGTCGGATCTGGCCACGCCTGCCGTTCTGGCAACATTGCGCCCCGGCCTGACGCCGGAAATGGCGGCGGCGGTGTGCAAGATCATGCGCAATCAGGACTTGATTTTAGTGGTTCAGAAATGCCGGGTGACGACCGCCTTTCGCAATACGATCGGCTTGGCCGGGCGGCTGTCGACACGAATCCAGCCGAACCACCCGACGGACGATGTGAACGGGATCGCGGCCTCGATCCTGGACGGGCTGATGTATGGCGGCGGGGATGCAGTGATAGGGATTAACCCGGCGACTGATAATGTCGCGCAGGCCGGGCGGTTGCTGCATCTGATGGCGGATATCATCGATGGCTATGGCATCCCGACGCAATCCTGCGTGCTGACCCACGTGACCAATACGCTGGATTGCATAAGCGCGGGTGCCCCCGTCGATCTGGTGTTTCAAAGCGTTGGTGGCACACAAGCTACCAACGAGGCCTTTGGCTTTACACTGGATCATCTGGCGCAGGCGCAGGACGCCGCGCTTTCGCTTAACCGGGGGACTGTGGGCGCGAACGTCATGTATTTCGAGACCGGGCAGGGGTCTTCGTTGTCGGCGGGCGCGCATCATGGGCTGGATCAGCAGACTTGCGAGGCGCGGGCTTACGCCGTGGCGCGGCACTTCGATCCGCTGCTGGTGAACACCGTCGTCGGCTTTATCGGACCAGAGTACCTGTATGACGGGCGCGAAATCGCACGGGCTGGGCTGGAGGACCATTTCTGCGGCAAGCTGCTGGGCCTGCCGATGGGCTGCGACATTTGCTATACCAATCACGCCGAGGCGGATCAGAATGATGTGGACAGCCTAATGACCCTTTTGGGAGTTGCGGGTGAGAACTTTATCATGGGCGTGCCGGGGTCGGACGATATCATGCTAAATTATCAGTCAACGTCGTTCCATGACGCGCTGTATCTGCGCCGCGTTTTGGGGCTGAAGCCTGCGCCGGAATTTGACGCTTGGCTGGCGCAGATGGGCATCATGGACAGCGATGCTGGGTTCCAATTGGGCGACGGGATGCCTGACAGCTTTGCCCGGCGACTCGCGGGGGCGGCGCATGGTTGAGCGTGTCACAGGCAATCCGTGGCGGACGCTGCGCCGCTTTACCGATGCACGAATTGGCATGGGGCGAGCCGGTGTCAGCCTGCCCACGGCAGAACTGCTGGCGTTTCAGATGGCCCATGCACAGGCCCGCGATGCGGTGCATCAGCCGCTGGATGTGGCGCGGCTGGTGAATGATTTGGCGTTGGTAGCTAGGGCGTTGCCTGCGGTCTGCGTGCAGTCGCAGGCGGTGGACCGCGCCGACTATCTGCGCCACCCGGACAAGGGGCGGCGACTGGCGCAGGGGGCTGTTTTGCCTGCAGATGCGCCAGAATTGGCGTTGGTGATCGCGGACGGGCTGTCGTCGCGAGCGGTGCAGGATCATGCGGCGGCGGTAGTCTCGGCGTTGATTGCGCAGCTGCCAGATGTGCGGATGTCCGCGCCGGTGATCGCAGTGCAGGGCCGGGTGGCGATTGGCGACGATATTGCGGCGCGGATGAATGCGGCTGCGGTGCTGGTCCTGATTGGGGAGCGTCCGGGCTTGTCATCGCCAGACTCGCTTGGCCTGTATTTCACCCAAAGTCCCGGTCCGGGCCTGACCGATGCGCGCCGGAATTGTATTTCCAACGTGCGGCCTGCGGGGCTGTTGCCGGAGCGGTCGGCGGCGCGGTTCGCCTATCTTTATGCGCAGGCGCAGGTGCTGGGCACGTCGGGTGTCGCTCTCAAGGATAACTCTGCCGCGCTGGATGCGCTGGGGGATGCGGCAGCGACCAGTTTCCTGACGCCGCCGATTAAGGCTTAACGCCGCGCGCAGAGGCATCACCGCCTTGCCATGCCGGCCTGCGCGGTGTTCGATGCAGCGGGGCAGAGCGGGGAACAAATGCACGATTTCACGCTGCGACAGGTCGAGGTTATTCGCGCGGTGTTGCTGCACGGCACGATTAATGGGGCTGCGGAACACCTTGGCGTGCCCGCCCCCGGCGTCAGCCGTCTGGTCAAACACACCGAGGAATCGCTGGGCATCCGCTTGTTCGAGCGGCGTGGCGGACTGTTTGTGCCGTCGATTGAGGCGGGGGCCGTCTTTGACCAGATCCGCGAGGTTTATAAGGGCGTCGAGAACCTGCAGAACGCGCTGGGATCGCTGCAAAAGGGGCAGGACGTGCGGCTGTCCTTTGCCTCTGCCCCGTCGGTGGCGCAGTTCATCGCGGCCCGTGCGATCCGCAATGTGCGGCGCAGCTATCCGGATTTGTTCATCGATGTGAATATCCTCAAGATCGAGGAAACGCTGGATTACCTGCTGCTGGAACGCGGGGAGTTTGTCATTATGAGCTCTTCTATCGACAACCCCGGCGTCGATAGCACTCCAATTGCCGGAGGGCGGCTGGTCGCGATCCTGCCCGAGGCGCATCCAATAGCGCAAAAGGCAGAGCTGTCGATTGAGGGCCCGCTGCGCGAGCCGCTGATCGGCATCGATCCGGCGGACCCTTATGGCGCGATCATGGCCAAACCGTTTCGCGATGCGGGGATCGAGCCGCAATATTGCATGCGCGGGCGGTTTGCCCAGACGGTTGTCAGCCTTGCGCGGCACGGGCTTGGCGTCGCGCTGATCGATGAATTTTCCCCCGAGACCGCCAAGAACGCTGCCGTCGGCGGGGCGTTTATCCCGATGATGACGCTGGGCATTCCCGGTGATGCGGTCACGGCGATCATGATCGGCGCGCTGTTCATCTACGGGTTGAACCCTGGCCCGATGCTGATGATCGATCAGCCCCATATGTTCTGGTTCATCGTCGGCACCCTTTGCGTCGCGAACTGCTTCATGCTGCTGTTCGGCCTGACGGGGATCAAGCTGTTTACCAAGATCGTGAAAATGCCACGCGCTGTGCTGATCCCGCTGATCATGCTGCTATCCATCGTTGGTGCCTATGCGGTGAACAACGCGATTACCGACGTTTACTGGGTTCTTGGCTTTGGCGTGTTCGGCTATTTCATGCGGCACTATGGCTATCCACTAGGGCCGGTCATTCTGGGCGTGATCCTGTCGCGCCTGCTGGATGATAATTGGCGCCGGGCGATTATCTCGGACCGCGAGGATTTGGGGCGCTTCTTTGTGGGCATTGTCAGTAGCCCGCTTTCGCTGGTGTTGTTCATCGCAGTGATTCTGATTTTCGTGTCGCAAATGTCTTTGTGGGCGCAAGGCAAGGCTCTGTTCAAAAGGGAAAAAGCATGACCGCGATCAAACTTGGCTTGATTGGTGACAACATCGCCCGGTCTCGCGCGCCGGTGCTGCATGGGTTGGCGGGGGATCAGAACGGCGTGGCGGTCACCTATGACCGGTTGGTGCCAAAGGACCGGGGCGAGACCTTTGATCAGGTCTTTGCTGCATGCAAAGCGGAAGGGTATCGCGGGATCAATGTGACCTATCCTTACAAGGAACAGGTCGCGCAGAAGCTGCGGATTGATGATCCGCTGGTGCAAGCGATTGGTGCGGTGAATACCGTCATATTTGATGCCGACGGGCCGCGCGGGCATAACACCGATTACTCTGGATTTACCGCCGCTTATGGGCGGGTACGGGGGATAGAGCCGACTGGGCGTGCGCTGATGATCGGAACCGGCGGGGTTGGGCGGGCTGTGGCCTTTGGCCTGGCCGCGCTGGGGGCGAACGATCTGGCGTTGGTCGACCGGGATCTGGTCAAGGCAGAGGCGCTGGCCAACGATCTGCGCCGCGCTGCGCCAAACCTGACGGTAAGCGTCGGCAACGATGCGGTCGCCGCCGCAAAGGGGGCTGCCGGGGTAATTAATTGCACTCCTGTCGGTATGGTCGGCTATGACGGCACGCCGCTGCCACTAGCGGCGATGGCGATGGGGTCATGGGCCTTTGATGCAGTCTATACGCCGGTGAAGACGCAGTTTTTGACCGATGCCGCAGCGTCAGGTTTGCAGGTCATTTCGGGGTGGGAGCTGTTCTTTTATCAAGGCGTTCACGCTTGGGAGTTTTTTGCCGGGCTACCGCTGGACGAGGATCGTTTGCGCGCTGATCTGATGGCTGCGGGGGACGGGGCATGAAGGCGTCGATTGCGACCGTATCGGTCTCTGGGAACCTGCGCGAAAAGCTGGAGGCGATTGCCAAAACCGGTTTCGACGGGGTCGAGAATTTCGACCAGGACTTTATCTCCGACGACCGCAGCCCTCGCGATGTTGGCGCGATGATCCGCGATCATGGGCTAGAAGTGACGCTGTTCCAGCCCTTCCGCAATTTCGAAGGGCGGCCTGCCGCCCTGCGGGCCAAGGCGTTCGACAGGGCGCGGCGCAAGTTCGATCTGATGGGCGAGATGCACCGATCTGATGCTGGTCTGTTCCAGCGTCCATCCAGATGCGCTGGGCGGGATTGACCGGGCCGCTGATGATTTTGCAGAGTTGGGCGCGATGGCCGCCGCGCAGGGGATTCGCGCGGTATATGAGGCGCTGGCCTGGGGCAAGCATGTCAACGATCACCGCGACGCGTGGGAAATCGTCCGCCGTGCGGATCATGCCAATATCGGGTTTCATCGTTGACAGCTTTCACACGCTGGCGCGGGGCATCGACCCCGACAGCCTGCGGCGTGTGCCGGGCGATAAGATCTTTTTCATGCAGTTGGCCGACGCGCCGCGCATCGACATGGACCTGCTGTATTGGTCCGGTCATTTCCGCAACATGCCGGGCGAGGGCGATCTGGACGTCGCCGCATTCACCCGCGCGGTGATGGCGACGGGCTATGCAGGGCCGATCAGCCTAGAGATTTTCAATGACCAGTTTCGCGGTGGCTCGC
>CAWUXN010000141.1:0-6478 GCA_963926415.1 uncultured Loktanella sp. | reverse complement strand
CCAGAGATCGCGGCGCCTTGCGTGAGACCTGCCTGCTGCGCAAACTGGCGAAATGGTTGGCGCTGGGGATTGCCGTGTTCATTGCGGTGATCTCAATGCTGCGGGCGCAGGGACGAACTTAAGGGTTTTTATTTTGGGGGATCGACTTGCCTGCGGCAAGCCGATCCTTGGGGACGCGGCCCCCACACCCCCGAGGTATTTTTGACCAGAAGAAAGGGGAGCTGCTTTATGCGGCTGGGGCATTGGCAAGGTGGTCAAGGATGTTGCCGTAGTTGTCGGCACCCTGAGCTCCTGTGACCAGATGCTTGCGGTCAAAGATAATGGCAGGCACGCCAGTGATGCCTTGCTGGGTCCAGAATTTCTCTTCAGTCCGAACGGCCTCTGCGTAGCGTTGGTCTTCCAGCACGGCGCGCGCCTCGGCGACGTCGAGGCCGATGGAGGCGGCGATATCGGCCAGCATGTCGGGGCTCGACAGATCGCTGTTGTCGGTGAAGTGGGCAGAGAAGAGAGCTTGTTTCAGATCGTGGCCGCGGCCCATCGTGTCAGCCCAATGGATTAGTTGATGGGTATTGAACGTATTGTGCATCCGGGTATCGGGCCCGAAAGAAAAGTTAAAATCCAGATCGCTGCCAAGTTCGGTCAACCGATCACGGTTGGCTTGGGATTCAGCGGCGGTGCTACCGTATTTTTCCATGATATGCTCGGACATGTTCTGACCTGACGCGGGCATGCTTGGATTCAGCTCGAATGGGTGCCAGTGCAGGTCGTAGGGGGTCTCTTTGGCATCAAGCGCCTGTTTTAGCTGGCGATAGCCGACGATGCACCAGGGGCAGACTACATCCGACACGATGTCGATTCGCAGGGGGGCGGGGCGGTCAGTCATGAGTCTATCCTTTGGCTATGCCCGTCCCAAGTGGGGTGCGGGGCGGGGCCGATCAAGGGTCTTGACGCAGCGGCGGCCTGTATCAGAATAGCAAAAGGCCGCCGCGGGGTGCGGCGGCCTTTGATGTCATACTGCGTGGATTACAGGTTCGGGTAGATCGGGAAGCGGTCGCACATGGCTTCGACCTGAGCGCTGACCTCTGCCTCGACTTCGGCGTTGCCTTCTTCACCGTTGGCGGCAAGTCCGTCGACGACCTGGCCGATCCAGCGGCCGATCTGGCGGAACTCTTCTTCGGTGAAGCCGCGAGTCGTGCCCGCGGGCGAGCCAAGGCGCACGCCGGAGGTGATCGTAGGCTTTTCGGAATCGAAGGGGATGCCGTTCTTGTTGCATGTGATATGCGCGCGGCCCAGTGCTGCCTCTGTCGCGTTACCCTTGACGCCTTTGGGGCGCAGGTCGACCAGCATCAGGTGGGTGTCGGTGCCGCCGGTTACGATATCAAGGCCGCATTTCATCAGCTCGTCGGCAAGCGCTTGCGCGTTCAGAATAACCTGCTTTTGGTAGTCCTTGAAGCCGGGGCGCAGCGCCTCGCCGAATGCCACTGCCTTGGCGGCGATCACGTGCATCAGGGGGCCGCCTTGAATCCCTGGGAAAATGGCTGAGTTAACCTTTTTCGCGATGTTTTCGTCGTTGGTCAGGATCATGCCACCGCGTGGGCCGCGCAGGGTTTTGTGCGTGGTCGTGGTTGCCACATGGGCATGCGGGAAGGGCGAGGGGTAGAGGCCCGCAGCGACAAGACCGGCAAAGTGGGCCATGTCAACCAGCAGGTAAGCGCCGACCGAATCTGCAATCGCGCGCATTTTCTCAAAATCGATGATGCGGGGAATGGCAGAGCCGCCGGCAATGATCATCTTGGGCTGATGCTCTGCCGCCAGTTCGGCGACCTCATCGTAGTCCAGTTCCAGATCCTGAGCGCGCACGCCGTACTGAATGGCGTTGAACCATTTGCCGGACTGGTTCGGCTTTGCGCCGTGGGTCAGGTGGCCGCCAGCGTCCAGCGACATGCCAAGGATTGTGTCGCCGGGCTGCAGCAGCGCCTGAAACACACCTTGGTTTGCTTGGCTGCCAGAGTTTGGCTGCACGTTGGCAAAGCCACATGAAAACAACTTCTTGGCGCGGTCGATGGCCAGGTTTTCAGCGACGTCCACATGCTCGCATCCGCCATAGTAGCGGCGGCCCGGGTAGCCTTCGGCGTATTTGTTCGTCATCACGCCGCCCTGCGCTTCCATGACGGCGGCGCTGACGATGTTTTCGGAAGCGATTAGCTCGATCTCTTTACGCTGGCGGCCAAGCTCGGCGTCCATTGCGGCAGAGATCTCAGGATCACGGCTGGCCAAAGATTCGGTGAAGAAGCCGTCGTCACGGGTTGGGGCGTTCATGGCTGTTCCTTTCGGGCATGATATCGAAGTTTGAATGCCTTCTACGCCAATTGGCGCAGGGTCAAAAGTGGCAAAACGTCTCGCATGGTTAATCGGGCGCATGGCGTGCGCAGACAGGTGCGCTTGCGTTTTGGGTAGTATCAGGGGACAAATCCCAAAACGTTCCGAAGGATACACCCTCTATGCCCCGTTTGCGGATAGCCTTTCTGGCCAGCAATGCCCCCATCGCCCAAGAGGCGCTGGCCGAGCTGACGCAGCGCTATGGCAGCGTCGCACCCGTGGAGGCGCAGTTTATCGTGGCGCTGGGGGGGGACGGTTTCATGCTGCAAACCCTGCACGCGACACAAGCGCTGGATGCGCCGGTTTACGGGATGAACCGCGGCACCGTCGGGTTCTTGATGAATGAATACGAAGATGAAAATCTGGTCCAGCGCTTGCAGGACGCAGAAGAAGAAATCATCAACCCGCTGTCCATGACCGCGCTGGCCGCCGATGGATCGATGCACACGGCGCTGGCGATCAACGAGGTGTCATTGCTGCGCGCAGGCCCGCAAGCGGCCAAGCTGCGTATCACCGTGGATGGCAAGCTGCGCATGCCGGAGCTGGTCTGTGATGGCGCGCTGGTCTGTACGCCTGCGGGCTCTACCGCCTATAACTACAGCGCGCATGGCCCGATCCTGCCGATTGGCTCTGACGTGCTGGCGCTGACGGCAATGGCGGCATTCCGGCCTCGGCGCTGGCGCGGGGCCTTGTTGCCGAAGAAGGCCGTGGTGCGGATCGACGTGTTGAACTCGGAAAAGCGGCCCGTGATGGCGGACGCCGACGGCAAGGCCGTGCGCAACGTGGTCAGCGTGGAAATTCAGTCGGACCCGACGATCCAGCACCGTATCCTGTTTGATCCTGGTCATGGGTTGGAGGAGCGCTTGTTTCAGGAGCAGTTTGCCTGAAACCTACTGCAAAGCAGCTTTGATGCGGAACCTTTCGCGGGCGAGTTGGTTAATTAACAAGACGGGACGTGCGGGAACGATTGACGTCAACCCACCGATAAAACAGGAGATTTCCTCATGGGCGAACTTACTGACAAAGTGAAAGCCGCAGGCAATAAGGCTGCAGGGACTGTGAAAGAAGCCATTGGCGACGCGACCGACAACGAGCGTTTGCAAGCTGAAGGCAAAGCGCAAAAGGCCAAGGGCGCTGTGCAAGACGTGACTGGAACCGTCAAAGGCGCGCTTGGCGACGATATTTAAGCCTTTCGCGCATCACGATCAAAAGCCCCGACTGCAGTGCAGACGGGGCTTTTTGTTTCTAGGGTATGCCGCATGCGCTGGTCTGAACTGTCCCAAGACAAACTGATCTATTTGGGCGGAATTGAAGGTGTGTCTTGCCGCTTTTTGTACCTCTCCCAGACATCAAACCGGTCTTTTTTGCCGTGCATCTGTAAGCCACATTTTCTTGTGCGCTTCCGGCACCTTTAGGGCGCGATACACGCCTTTCGAGAATTTCGGCCAATCAATTGCCATACCTAGGCTGACCATTTCAGCGGAAAGATTCCGTGCATCAGGACGCGAGCTCCGCGCCACTGTCCGGCCATGGTTGTCATTCTCGATGATTTTCGCCCTTACCAAATGGCCACTGCACAGCGCGTGTAACGCCCATTTGGCGCTTTTACCCTGAGGGTGGTTTGGTTCTGGCGCATCAACGCCGAATAACCTGATTTTTATTTTTTGGCTAACCAGCGAGTTGCCGTCGACCACATAGGATCGGCCCTGAATGATCCGCGCAAGTGGCGCGGGTTGCGGTGGTCGCGGGGTTAAGTTTCCATGACGCCAAGGTACGTGATCAGATTCAACATCCCGCACCCGGCTGTTCGGTGATGCTGATTGCCAGAAGCAGCGTCTGCGTTTTCGGGATAGTTTGCGACCGAGCTAGAAAGCGGCGACGGCTGCAACGATCAGGATTAGGAAAAGGTCTTCATCCAATGAGTTGAATTCGGAGATATAATAGCACTCAGTGAAACTAGAATGCCACTTTTCAGCCTTCGGTTGCTGAAATAATTCACAATTATTCCTTGGGTTGCAAGGTGGGTCATGCGCCCGCGCTTTTCAGCGGGGTGCTTCGTAATTTACGCCCCGCCATAGCCCAACGGCTTCAACGCCGCGCGGATTTCGTCGAGGATTGCCGGGTCGTCGATGGTCGCGGGCATCTTGAAGTCTGAGTTGTCGGCGATGCTTACCATCGTGCGGCGCAGGATTTTGCCAGAGCGGGTCTTGGGCAGGCGGTCCACGACGGCGACCAGCTTGAACGCCGCGACGGGGCCGATTTCTTCGCGGACCATACGGATGCAATCCTTGATGATATCGTCGTCCGAGCGGCTGGTGCCCTTGTTGGTGCAGACAAACCCCATGGGCAGTTGACCCTTCAGCTCGTCCGTCACGCCGATAACGGCGCATTCCGCGACGTCTGGGTGGTTTGCGAGGATCTCCTCCATCGCGCCGGTGGAAAGGCGGTGGCCAGCGACGTTGATGACGTCGTCAGTGCGGGCCATGACGTAAAGGTAGCCGTCCTCGTCCATCAGGCCCGCGTCGCCGGTCTCATAGTAGCCGGGGAAGGTTGTCAGGTAGGATTTAATAAAGCGATCCTCTGCATTCCACAGGGTTGGCAGGGTGCCGGGGGGCAGGGGGAGTTTGATCGCGATGGCACCCAGCGTGCCGCGCGGGACTTCGTGGCCGTCGTTGTCAAGGATGCGGATGTCATAGCCTGGCAGGGCGACAGTGGGGCTGCCGATCTTGACGGGCAGCGCCTCGATCCCTGCGGGGTTGCCGACCATTGGAAAGCCGGATTCAGTCTGCCACCAATGGTCATAGACCGGCACCTTCATCACGTTCTGCGCCCAGATGATCGTGTCGGGGTCGGCCCGTTCGCCCGCCAGATAGAGGGCGCGCAGGGAGGATATGTCGTAGTTTTTGATCAACTCGCCCTTGGGATCCTCCCGCTTGATCGCGCGGAATGCTGTGGGCGCGGTGAAGAAGCTGCGGACCTTGTGGTCTTGGATGACGCGCCAGAAGGTGCCGGCGTCCGGAGTGCCGACGGGCTTGCCTTCGAATACTACGGTGGTGTTGCCGTGGATCAGCGGGCCATAACAGATATAACTGTGACCGACGACCCAGCCCACGTCAGACGCGGCCCAGAAGACTTCACCTGGGTTGACGTTATAGATGTTTTTCATCGTCCAGTTTAGCGCGACCAGATGGCCGGCCGTGGCGCGCACCACGCCCTTGGGCGCGCCGGTGGTGCCAGAGGTGTAGAGGATGTAGGCAGGGTGATCGCCCGCGACGGGAACGCACTCGGCGGGGGTGACGCCTTGCTGCATGGTGTGCCAGTCGTGATCGAATCCCGCGGTCATATCCGCGTGCAACTGCTCGCGCTGTAGGATGACGGTAAAATCAACCTTGTGTTTCGCCTGCTCGATGGCACCGTCGAGCAGCGGTTTATAGGCGACGGTTCGGCCCGGTTCGAGTCCGCAGGACGCGCCAATGATGGCCTTGGGAGTCGCATCGTCGATGCGGACCGCCAATTCGTGCGCGGCAAAACCGCCGAAGACGACGGAATGCACCGCACCAATGCGGGCGCAGGCGAGCATGGCGATCAGCGCCTCTGGCACCATGGGCATATAAATGATGACCCGGTCGCCCATGCCGATGCCTTTGTCGCGCAACGCGCCGGCAAGGGACGCGGTCGCGGTTTGCAATTGGGCAAAGGTCATGCGGCTTATGCTGTTTGTCATCGGGCTGTCGTGGATGATCGCGACCTGATCGCCGCGGCCGCCTTCGACGTGGCGGTCCACAGCGTTATAACAGGTGTTCACTTGCGCGTCAGCATACCAGCTATAGATCGGGGCTTTGCTGTCATTGAGTGCGCGGGACGGTTCCTTGACCCAGCTAATGGCCTGTGCCTGCTTCATCCAGAATGCCTCTGGGTCGGTTTGCCAGCTTTTGTAGATCTCAGCGTAGGTCATTAGTCCCGTCCTCCCAAACGTCGCTCTGACAGGCATAGAAGGGCGGGTTTGAACGGGCAATAGCGGCGCGTGAATCAGATCGCCCGATCTGTGAATTTATTGACAGGGCAGGGGATTGGTCCTGCGGTCCAACTGTCGGCGCTA
>CAWUXN010000140.1:0-4722 GCA_963926415.1 uncultured Loktanella sp. | reverse complement strand
CGCAGGATGCGCCGCTGATACTGGACAGGATTACTTGATATGACACGTGCTTTTCTGGTCGTGATCGACTCGGTTGGCATCGGCGGTGCGCCGGACGCCGACGCATTTTTCAACGGCACGTTGCCAGACACCGGGGCCAATACGGTTGCGCACATCGCGCAGGCGCGGGCCTTGATTGTGCCGATCCTGGATTCGCTGGGCCTTGGGGCGGCTGTGCGGTTGGCCAGCGGCGACGATGTGCCGTGCCTGGATGCCGCGCCGACCGCCGCCTGGGGCGCAGCGACTGAAATCAGCCCCGGCAAGGACACCCCGTCCGGCCATTGGGAACTGGCGGGCGTGCCGGTGCCGTGGAACTGGACCTATTTCCCCGAAACGAACCCGGCGCTGCCGGCGGACCTGACCGCATTGATTTGCAAGCTTGCGGGCACCGACGGCATCCATGGCAACTGCCACGCCAGCGGCACTGCGATCATCGAGGCTTACGGCGCGGCGCATATCAAAGACGGCTGGCCCATCGTTTATACCTCGGCGGACTCGGTGTTGCAGATTGCGGCGCACGAAGGGTCATTCGGCCTCGATCGGTTGTTGAAGCTGAGCAAAGATCTGGCCCCGCATCTGCATCAGATGAAGGTCGGGCGCGTGATCGCGCGACCCTTTGTTGGCGAAGAGGGCAGCTTCAAGCGCACGGCGAACCGAAAGGATTATGCCATCGCGCCGCCCAGCCCGACCCTGTGCGACAATGCGCAGGCCGCCGGGCGCAAGGTCTATGCCGTGGGCAAGATTGGCGATATCTTTTCCATGCGCGGCATTGACGAGAACCGCAAAGGCGAGGATCGCGCGTTGATGGGGCATCTGTCCGATCTGATCGACACCGCCGAGGATGGGTCATTCACCTTTGCCAATTTTGTCGAGTTCGACAGCCTGTATGGTCACCGCCGGGATATTCCGGGCTATGCGGACCATCTGGAATGGTTTGACGCCGCGCTGGGCGATCTGCTGCCGCGCCTGCGGGACGGTGATCTGCTGATCGTGACAGCCGACCATGGCAACGATCCCAGCTGGCCCGGCACCGACCATACGCGCGAAAGGGTGCCTGTGCTGGTGCATGGCATCGGGGCGCGGGAACTTGGACAACTTGCATTCGTTGATGTGGCGGCCAGCGTGGCGGATCACCTTGGCATTTCACATACCGGACCGGGAAAATCGTTTATATGACACTGCGTACCTTACCAAAAGTCGAACTGCACCTGCATCTGGAAGGCGCCGCGCCACCCGATTTCATCAAGGGGTTGGCAGGTGAAAAGCGAAAGAACCTAAGCAGCATCTTTAATGCAGATGGCGGCTATGAATTTCGCGATTTCGCGCATTTTCTGTCAGTCTATGACGAGGCGTGCACCGTCCTGACCGGGCCCGAGGAATTCTATCGCCTGACCCGCGCCGTCCTAGCCGAAAGCGCTTTTCACGGTGTCATCTATACAGAGGCGTTCCTGAGCCCTGATTTCTGCGGCGGCGGTGACCTGAGCGCTTGGCGCGATTATCTGGCGGCAATTGCGCAGGCCGCCAGCGATGCAGAGCGCGAGGACGGCATCGTCATGCGCGGTATCGCGACAGCGGTGCGCCACCACGGCCGCGATGCCTGCAAAAAGGCCGCGCGCGTCGCTGCGGAAACTGCTGGCGACTTCCTGACCGGCTTTGGCATGGCCGGGGCAGAGCTTGAAGGCCGCCCTGGCGATTTTGCCTATAGCTTTGATGTGGCACGCGAAGCAGGACTTCGCCTGACCGCCCACGCGGGCGAATGGGGCGACCCGGCACGCATCCGCGAGACGCTGACGCTGGGGGTCGAGCGCCTTGGCCACGGCATTCGCGCGATTGAGGATCCGCATCTGGTGGACCTGCTGGTCGAACGCGGCATCGTGCTAGAGGTCTGCCCGGGGTCCAATGTGGTGCTAAAGGCTGTTGAAGGCTGGGACGATCACCCGATCGAACGTCTGCGCCACGCCGGTGTGCCGGTCACGATCAGCACCGATGATCCGCCCTTTTTCCACACCACAATGACCGAAGAGCTGGAATGCTTGCAGAAGACCTTTGGCTGGGACGAAACTGATTTCCGAGAGATGAACGTGACCGCCGCAAAGGCAGCATTCTGCGACACGGCAACCCGCGATGCGATCCTGAAACGACTGGAGCCTACGGCATGAGCGAACACCTGACCCACGTGACCCACCCCCTTGTTCAGCACAAGCTGACGCTGATGCGGCGCAAGGAAACTTCGACCGCGGGGTTCCGCCAGTTGCTGCGCGAAATCAGCCAGCTGCTGGCCTACGAAGTCACGCGAAACCTGCCGATGACGACAGAGCGGATCGAAACACCGCTGCAGCCAATGGACGCGCCTGTTCTGGACGGCAAAAAGCTGGTGCTGGTGTCGATCCTGCGGGCAGGTAACGGGTTGTTGGATGGCATCCTGGAACTGATCCCCAGCGCGCGGGTTGGGTTCGTCGGCTTGTACCGCGACGAGGAAACTCTGCAGCCCGTGCAGTATTACTTTAAGGTGCCTCAGTCGCTGGAAGATCGCATGGTCATCGCAGTCGATCCCATGCTGGCAACGGGCAATTCGTCGGTCGCTGCGATTGATCTGCTGAAAAAGGCAGGGGCTACGAACATCCGCTTTTTGTGCCTTCTGGCTGCGCCAGAGGGGATCGCCCGCATGAAAGAGGCGCATCCCGACGTGCCCATCGTAACCGCCGCCGTTGACGAGCGCCTGAACGAGCAGGGCTATATCGTGCCGGGGCTAGGCGATGCAGGCGACCGGATGTTTGGCACCAAATAGCGGTTAAGGCGCATGAACTAAGGCATTTTCAAGGCGATGATGCCTTTACTTGCTGGGTATTGTTTGCGATCTTATCTCAATATCTTGTTGGGGTGTCTATGTCTGCGACCGGTATTGCCAGTGTGATTGCTTTAGTTGCGACGATGGCGGCGGGTATTGGCATCACCGGCGCTTCTGCGCAGGATGTGCCTATTCCGGCTGAGTTTCCGCCCAGTTCTTTCACCGGCACGCAGTATGTGGACAGCAAAGGCTGCGCCTTTGTGCGCGCCGGGTTGGATGGCCGGGTGAACTGGGTGCCGCGCGTTGATCGTGCGCGCCAGCAACTGTGCAACTTTCAGCCGACGACGACAGGCACGGCGGCTGCGCCGAAACCAGATCCAATGCCGAACGTGCCGATCATCACGATCGACAATACCGCTGCCCCGGTTGTCGCACCTGTAGCAGCTGCGCCTCGCGCTGCACGTCCCGCTCCCGTGCCAGCAGCCGCGCCCCAGGTACGTACGTCTGCTGCAGCCCCTGTTGTGGCAGCTTCGGCCACGCCGAAACCGCTGACCATCCCGTCTGTCGGTGGGCCGACGACCCCTCGCGTGGTCAATGCCGCGACGCAGGCCAAACCGCGCCGCGTCACCTTGGAAGAGGCATGTGACGGCAAGACCGGCATTCAGCCCTGTTTCATCAGTGCGTCGACCTGCCAATCCATCGATTGCGGCGGTGCGCCGCGTATGGCCGCGGCCGCCCAGCCGCGCATGTCCACCATGCCAGGAGCGAATCCCGCTCCCTTACGACTGACATTGGCCGCCGCTTGCGCTCAGCAGGTCGCCACGGGCGTGACGCTGATTAACGCAGCAACACTCCAGCCCATCATTTGCGACTTCTCTTCCGCGACCGTCTTGGCTGGCATGCCGCAGGTCCGCGTTTCCGCGCCGACGGTTGCTATGGCCGGGGCCTGCCGGATCGACGGCTTTAACACTAATGGCCGTTACCCGGTGCGCTGCGGCCCGCAGGCGCTGTCGCCTTCGGGCGGCGTGACGGCCATGGCCAATGCGACCCTTCCGCGTGCAAACGTGCAGGCGACGGTCTCGACCCGGATGACGAAACCCGCATTTGGCGCCGGCCCGGTGCCCGCTTCTAACGTGGCATCCAGTCGGGTGACCGTGCCAAGCGGCTATACGCGGGTGTGGGACGATGGCCGTATCAATCACCAGCGCGGCCTGACCCGTTCACAGCCGCAAGCCCGCGTCAGCAGCCATTTGGTCGCGCCCGTTGGTGTTAAAGCACCTGTCGCCGCGACCAGCGGTCATCACTATGTGCAGGTCGGCAGCTTTGGCGATCCGGCGAACGCCGCGCGGCTGATCGCTCGTCTTCAGGCCTCTGGCCTGCCGGTTGCATCTGCAAATTCCGGCAGCGTCAAGGTCATCGCGGCGGGTCCGTTCCGGTCCGCAGCTGACCTGAACCGCGCGCTTGGCATCGTTCGCAGTATGGGATTTTCCGACGCTTACCTGCGCAGCTAAGTTTCGGGTTTAAGATTTCGACAATGGGAGTAGCGGGACGACGCTGCGCCCTTTGTCATTCAGAAATCGCAGATCGCCTGCAATTGCAGCCATGCCGCGTCGGTCAGCACGGGCTCTGCTTCTGTACCCGCCAGCGGATCGGCGGTCATCAGGCGGGCCCCGTTCTGACCCCGCGCGGTGCGAAGCGCGGCATAGGGAGTCGTGGGGATCTTGGCCGCGGCGAAGGCATTGATTAGCTGCGGTTCAGTCACCGGTGGCTGGCCCTGGTCCAGCAGATAGGCGGCATAGCTGGCCAGCGCCGTATCCGGCAGGGTGCCAGAGGTCAGCAAATGTACCGTCGCGCGCAGGCCCGCATGGCGAAGGACGTCCTGTACTGGGTCGGTC
>CAWUXN010000139.1:0-2704 GCA_963926415.1 uncultured Loktanella sp. | reverse complement strand
GGCCAACTTGGCCCGTCGTCCACCGTGGCCGATGTAGCGACGCTGGATTTTGGCAAAATTAACCCTGTGTCCGGCCCGATCTGGGTCGAAGGGGCAGAACCCGGGGACGCGATCAAGGTCACCCTCGACAGCTTTGCGCCGCGTGGGCAGGACGGCAAAGGCTGGGGCTGGACCGCGAACATTCCGGGCTTTGGCCTGCTCGCGGATCAATTCACTGACCCCGCGCTGCACATCTGGTCCTATGATCCAGAAACGATGGCACCGGCGCTGTTTGGCAAAGAAGGCCGCGTGCCTTTGAAGCCATTCGCCGGCACCATAGGCAACGCTATGGCTGAACCCGGCCTGCATTCCGTCGTGCCGCCCCGGCGCGTCGGCGGCAACCTCGACATTCGCGATTTGTCGGCAGGCACAACGCTGTACCTGCCGGTCGAGGTCGCGGGCGCGTTGTTCAGCGTCGGCGACACCCATGCGGCGCAAGGCGACGGCGAAGTCTGCGGCACGGCGATTGAAAGCCCGATGGACGTGGTCCTGACTCTTGATCTGGTGAAGGGCGCGAACCTGAAAACCCCGCGTTTCACCACGCCGGGGCCGGTCACGCGACATCTGGACGCCAAGGGGTATGAGGTCACGACCGGTATCGGCCCCGACTTGATGGCCGCGTCGCGTGATGCGGTGGCGGGCATGGTCGATCATCTGTGCGCCACGCGCGGTATGGCGGCGGTCGATGCCTATATGCTGGTCAGCACCTGCGGAGATCTGCGGATATCAGAGATTGTGGATATGCCCAACTGGATCGTCAGCTTTTACTTTCCGCGCTGCGTGTTCGAATGACCGCCGGCTTGAAGCCATTGTCCGGGGCCGACATGGCCCCGGACACCCCCGTTTTGTCGGTGCAGGATTTGACTGTTTCTGTCCGCACCGGCACCGGCCTAGTGCCTTTGATCAGCAATATCAGTTTTAATCTGGCCCGGGGTGAGACTCTGGCGATTGCCGGGGAAAGCGGGTCGGGCAAGTCGATCACCTCGCTTGCGATCATGGGTTTACTGCCACCCCCCGCTGTGCGCGTCACTGGTGGCAGCATCATGCTGGGCGACCGGAACCTGACGGCTTTGCCTGAATCCGAGTTGCGCGCCGTGCGCGGCAACCGGGTTGCAATGATTTTCCAAGAACCGATGACCAGTCTGAACCCGGTGATGACCATTGGCACCCAACTGATCGAGGCGATCCGCGCGCACGAGCCGATCTCTCGCGCACAGGCCCGCCGCCAAGCGCTGGCCGCGCTGACCGCCGTGCGCCTGTCCGAACCCACCCGCCGCATGGGGCAGTTCCCGCACGAGCTGTCTGGCGGGATGCGCCAGCGCGTAATGATCGCGATGGCGCTGGCGCTGAAGCCCGACGTGCTGATCGCGGATGAACCGACGACCGCGCTTGATGTGACCGTCCAGCGAGAGGTGCTGGACCTGCTGCGCGATCTGCAAGCCTCTCACGGCACCGCGATCCTGCTGATTACCCACGACATGGGCGTCGTTGCCGAAATGGCCGACCGCGTCGTCATCATGCGTAAAGGCGTGATAGAAGAAACCGGCGGCGCGGGCGATATCTTTGCCGCCCCGCAGCAGCCCTATACCAAGGCGCTGCTGGCCTCCGTGCCGCGCATGGGGCAGGGCGGTCCTGCCGTGCCGCGCCCTGATGCGCCTGTGGTGGCAGAGCTGCGCGATGTGCAGGTCCGCTTTGATCTGCGCGGGGGTGTGCTGAACCGAGTGACCCACCGGGTCCACGCCGTTGAGGGCGTCAGCCTTGATATCCGTGCCGGAGAGACGTTTTCCCTTGTCGGCGAATCTGGTTGCGGCAAATCGACGATTGCCCGCGCCATCGTTGGTCTTGTGCCGCACACCGGGTTGATCCGCGTTGGCGACCAGACAGTTGGCACCATGACCGCACAGGCTCGCAAGCGGCTGAGCGTGGCGACGCAGATCATCTTTCAGGACCCGATGGCGGCCCTTGATCCGCGCATGACTGTGGGCGATCAGATCGCCGAACCGCTGCTGATTCACTTGGCGGGCGACGCCCAAAGCCGCCGCGCCCGGGCGGCCGCGCTGATTGAAAAGGTCGGCCTGACGACGGCGCAGCTGGATAACTATCCGCACGAGTTTTCCGGCGGCCAGCGCCAGCGCATCTGCATCGCCCGTGCGCTGGCCCTTACGCCAAAGCTGATCATCGCGGATGAAAGCGTCTCCGCGCTCGATGTGTCGGTACAGGCGCGGGTTCTGGATTTGCTGCGGGCGCTTAAGGATGAATTCGGCATCGCCATGCTGTTCATCAGTCACGACATGGCGGTGGTCGAAAACATCTCTGATCGGGTGGCCGTCATGCATCTGGGCCAGATTGTCGAGGTCGGCAGCCGCGCGCAGATCTTTGGGAATCCGCAGCACCCCTACACCCGGCGGCTGATGGCGGCGGTGCCGATTGCCGACCCCAAGGCGGTGCGCCCGGCGACGCCGCGCATGTCCGGCGAGATCCCGAACCCGGTCCATCCCGCCGGGGTCACAGTTGCGCGTCATCAGATGACACAGGTCGACAGTGGCCATCTGGTCGCGGCGCAGGCCTGATGTCGCCCTAACTGTTGGGGTCTAAACACCCTTTCGAGTGCCGCACCGACGACCCCCTCGGGGGTCGTCGGTGCGTGTTGTGTCTTGCGCAACTG
>CAWUXN010000138.1:0-5590 GCA_963926415.1 uncultured Loktanella sp. | reverse complement strand
CGGTGTGGACCTGGCGGCATTGCGCGTTCTGGGCCTGTTGACCCTTGCGGTGCTTGGCCTTGGCGTTGTCTGGGATGCACTATCGTTACTGGTGCGCCGCCGGTTTGCGCCGGTGGTGGCGACCCGGCGAAGCAAGCTGTGGCAAGTCAAACCCCGCCGCCTCGAGCCACGGGGGGCGGGCCGCCCGGCGACGCTGATCGTGGATGGATCAAACGTCATGCACTGGAACGGCGAGGCATCACAGCTGGTGTTGACCCGTGTCGTTGCCAAACTCATTGAAAACGGAGAGCGGCCCCACGTCTATTTCGACGCCAATGTCGGTTACAAACTGGCAGGGAGGTATTTTGACGACCATCATATGGCCAACATGCTGGGGCTGCCGGTGAAACGGGTGACTGTCGTGGACAAAGGCACACCCGCCGACCCGGTCCTGCTGGATCATGCGGTCAAGGCAGGCGTCCGCGTTGTCACCAACGACCGGTTCACCGACTGGAAGTCGCAGTACCCTCAGATCGGGAGCCGCGGCTTCTTGGTCAAAGGGCGCTGGCAGCAGGGCACCCCGATCTTGCGGCTTTAACCCTCGGCGCGGGTGATCGACAGATACTTGCCGACGCCGTTGTCGCCGTTGCTTTGGAAGTCGATCAAAATGCGTTCGCCAGCCATCAAATCCTCTGGCAGGGGGAAATCGGCGGGTACGGTCCAGATCGACCGGTCGTCCAGCACGATGACGTGGGACACGCGGTCATAGGCGACGACAGTGCCTGTCGTCTCATCCGCCAGCGCAGGCAGCGCAAAGACGGTCAGTGCAGCAGAGAGCAACAGTGGGCGCATGGTCGGTGTCCTTGGATAAAATTTACTCAATTCGATGTGGCGTGTTTCACGCGGCCAACAAGTGGGCGGCAGGGGGGCGTGGAAAATAAATAATTCGGGTCGCGGCTGACGGCACCCGGCCCGTCATGCCCGCGTTGTCACCTAAGTTTGTGGTGGAGACGATCGGGATCGAACCGACGACCTCGTCGTTGCGAACGACGCGCTCTCCCAACTGAGCTACGTCCCCACCTTTGCAAATAATTGCTGCGGGACAGGGGCGCTGTCAAGATGGCCCCGCAGGCCTGTTGCGGCCATTGCAGAGCCGCATGCCGTCAACCATGCTTTACCCATATCAACCAAGATAGACGGCGATGGAGACCTTTCTGGAAGTGGTGAGCTGGGGCGCACTGAAAATCCTTGCGATCATTGGCCTTGTGGCCGGGTTGATCGCGTCGGCCGTGACCGGCGGCAGCAAGCCGATGTACATCGGTGCCGGTGTCCTTGGCGCGATCGCGCTGCCCTTTGTGCTGGCCTTGCTGGGGATGACCACCGCTATCGGCGCAAGCCTGCTGGCGATCCTTTTCATGGGCGTCATTGGTGCAGTGCTGCTCGTCGTGCTGTTCAAGATGCGAACGGGGCGGTCTGACGCGTCCCGCCGCTAACGTTACGGCTTCTTTCCGCCATAACGGGATTTGCCGCCACGCATGCCGCCGCGGCCAGCAGTGGACCGGCCTGAGGCTTTTGACGAGGCTTCTACTGCCTTGTCCACGGCCTGCTGGCGCGCCAGCGGGTCGTCGGCAATGGCCAGTTCGACAGCTTCCAGCCGCTTCAACTCGTCGCGCAGGCGGGCGGCTTCTTCGAACTCCAGGTTCTCAGCGGCCTTGCGCATGTCGGTGCGCAGCCCTTGCAGAACAGCCTTCATGTTGGACCCTTGGCGTTCGACCTTGGCGGTGACGCGGTTCATGTCCACGTCGCCCTTGTAAAGGCCGGCCAGAATATCCTCGACGTTCTTCTTCACAGTCGTCGGCGTGATGCCGTGTTCTACGTTATAGGCCTTTTGACGGGTGCGGCGGCGTTCGGTTTCTAGCATCGCGCGTTCCATCGACCCCGTGATGCGGTCGGCATACATGATCACGCGGCCTTCCGAGTTCCGTGCGGCGCGGCCGATGGTTTGCACAAGTGACGTCTCTGACCGCAGGAATCCTTCTTTGTCGGCGTCCAGAATGGCGACCAGCCCGCATTCGGGAATATCCAGACCCTCGCGCAGTAGGTTGATGCCGATCAGCACGTCAAAGGCCCCAAGGCGCAGGTCGCGCAAAATCTCGATCCGCTCGATTGTGTCAATGTCAGAGTGCATGTAGCGCACGCGGATGCCCTGTTCGTGCATGTATTCTGTCAGGTCTTCGGACATACGCTTGGTCAGGGTCGTCACAAGCGTGCGGTAGCCGGCGGCGCTGACCTTGCGCACCTCGTCCAGCAGATCATCGACCTGCATTCCGACCGGGCGGATTTCGATCTGCGGGTCGATTAGGCCAGTGGGGCGGATGATCTGTTCGGTGAATACGCCGCCAGTCTGTTCCAACTCCCAAGCCGCAGGGGTCGCTGAGACGAAGACCGACTGCGGGCGCATTGAGTCCCATTCCTCGAATTTCAGTGGTCGGTTGTCCATGCAGGACGGCAGGCGAAAGCCGTGTTCCGCAAGTGTCATCTTGCGCCTAAAGTCACCTTTGTACATCGCGCCGATCTGCGGGACGCTGACGTGGGATTCGTCAGCAAAAACAATGGCATTATCGGGAATGAATTCGAACAGGGTGGGGGGCGGCTCGCCGGGCGCACGCCCCGTAAGATAGCGGGAATAGTTTTCGATTCCGTTGCATACGCCAGTCGCTTCTAGCATTTCCAGATCAAAGTTGGTGCGCTGTTCCAGCCGCTGCGCTTCTAGCAGTTTGCCGTCGTTCACGAATTGGTCCAGCCGCATCCGCAGCTCTTTTTTAATGCCGATGACGGCCTGCTGCATCGTCGGTTTGGGTGTGACGTAGTGGCTGTTCGCGTAGACGCGGATCTTCTGGAAGGTATCCGTCCGTTCGCCAGTCAGCGGGTCGAATTCGGTGATCGCCTCCAGCTCTTCGCCGAAAAAGCTCAGCTTCCAGGCGCGGTCGTCCATGTGGGCAGGCCAGATTTCCAGACTGTCACCGCGGACACGGAAGCAGCCGCGCTGAAAGCCTGCGTCATTGCGGCGGTATTGCTGGGCGATCAGGTCAGCCATGATCTTGCGCTGGTCGTAGGACTTGCCGACATGGATGTCCTGCGTCATCGCGCCGTAAGTCTCGACCGAGCCGATGCCATAGATACACGACACCGACGCCACGATAATAACATCGTCGCGTTCCAGCAGCGCACGGGTGGCCGAGTGGCGCATCCGGTCGATCTGCTCGTTGATCTGGGATTCTTTCTCGATAAAGGTATCCGACCGCGCGACATACGCTTCTGGCTGATAGTAGTCGTAGTAGCTGACGAAGTATTCGACGGCGTTGTCCGGAAAGAAGCCTTTGAATTCGCCGTAAAGCCGCGCCGCCAGCGTCTTGTTGGGGGCAAGGATGATTGCCGGGCGCTGCGTTTCTTCGATAAGTTTGGCCATGGTGAATGTCTTGCCGGTGCCGGTGGCCCCCAGCAGTACCTGATCACGCTCGCCGTTGCGCAGGCCACCCGCCAGTTCGACAATCGCCTTCGGCTGATCGCCAGCAGGTTCGAATTCTGTCTTCAGCACGAACGCGCGCCCGCCTTCCATCTTTTCGCGCGTCCGCACGTCGGGCGCGGGGTTCGAAAGATAGGCCGCATCAGCAAGTTCGCGTTTGTCAGTCTGGGCGTAGGCCATGTCGGATCCTTGGATGGGATGCTTCATATGTGTCGCCCCAGCGCCGCGGTTCAAGGTTGAATTGGTTTTGATCGCGCTTGGTGCGGGATTCGGGGGCAATTGCACCCGCTGGGCGATGCTTGACGATGCGCATGGCGGGCGTAGGTATGGAGAACATCTGAAAAGGACACATCATGTCATCCCACCTTGACCCTGAAAAACTGGACCGTCTGGCCGAAGTTGCCGTGCGCACCGGTGTGAACCTGCAAAAGGGGCAGGACCTGATCATCACTGCCAACATGTCGGCGCTGCCACTGGTGCAGCGAATTGCCGTGCACGCCTATAAGGCCGGTGCCGGTCTGGTGCTGCCATTCTTTACCGACGATGCGATCACGCTGGCACGGTATGAAAATGCCGACGACGCCAGCTTTGATCGCGCCGCCGGCTGGTTCTACGAAGGGCTTGGGAAAGCCTATAAAGGTGGCGCGGCGCGTATGGCGATCACCGGCGATGATCCGATGCTGCTGGCCGAACAGGACGCTGGCAAGGTCGCCCGCGCGTCTAAGGCCGTATCGATCGCCGCCAAACCCGCGATGAGCCCGATTGTTGGCTTTGAAGTGAATTGGAACATCGTCGCCTTCCCAGGTGCCGCATGGGCCGCGCGCGTGTTCCCCGACCTGCCGGTCGAAGAGGCGCAGCGCAAGCTGCTGGATGCGATTTATGACGCCTCTCGCCTTGACGGAGACGATCCGGTCAAGAATTGGGCCGACCACACTGCAGAGCTTAAGACCCGTGTCAAATGGCTAAACGAGCAGAACTTTGAAGCGCTGAAATACACCGGCCCTGGCACCGATCTGCGCCTTGGTCTGGCCGAAGGTCACATCTGGAAAGGCGGCGCATCGCCCGCGCTGAACGGCGTCGTCTGCCAGCCCAACATCCCGACGGAGGAGGTCTTTACCTGCCCCCACGCTTACAAGGTGGACGGCACGGTATCGGCGACCAAGCCGCTGGCCTATCAGGGCACCGTCATCCGCGACATTTCTGTCCGGTTCGAGGCGGGCAAGATCGTCGATGCGACGGCTTCATCCGGTGAGGCTGTGTTCCGCGACCTGCTGGGCGTTGATGACGGCTCCAGCCGCATCGGAGAGGTGGCATTAGTGCCGCATTCCTCGCCGATTTCTCAGTCAGGGACGCTGTTTTATAACACGCTGTTCGATGAAAACGCATCCTGCCACATCGCGCTGGGCCAGTCCTATGCCGACACAGTGTCCGGCGGCTCGGACTTGGGCGAAGATGAGCTGAAGCAGAAGGGCGCGAACCAGTCGCTGATCCATGTGGACTGGATGATTGGCTCTGACGATGTGGATATCGACGGCATCACCCGGACGGGCGAAACCGTCCCGGTGATGCGCAAAGGTGAATGGGCGTTTTAAGTTATTCGCCAAACACACCGCAGGCGATCCGGTCGCCTGCGGCACCCGACGGCTGGCTGGCGTAGTCGTCCGTCCCGGCGTGAACGATGAAGGCGGATCCGTCTTCGTCGTTCATCAGCTCTGGCGTTAGCATCGCGTTAAAGAATTCCATTTTCGCGGTGCCGTCCTCGGCCACTGTGATGTTGGGGATATCGCCCGGATGCGGGCCATTTGCGGCCATGACTCCGTGGTCATTCCCGTCAGCCAAGTGGCCGCCTGCGCTGCTGAAATCTGCAACAGAACAATCGCCAGTCTCGTGCACGTGGATCGCATGTTCGCCAGCGGGCAGGCCTGACAGATCAACCTGTATCAGCGCCTGACCAGATTCTGTCGGCGTGACGTTCACGGTGCCTGCGGCACCATCTGGTCCGGACACGCTGGCGGTCATTGGGGTCATGTCCGCATGGGCGGCCGCAAAGGCACCGACGGGCAGGCCGCTGAGTGCTGCGACAAG
>CAWUXN010000137.1:0-6281 GCA_963926415.1 uncultured Loktanella sp. | reverse complement strand
ACAGCCTTGAAAAGCGCCTGCGCGAGGCGATTGACCGCGGCACGGAACGGGCGCAAACGTGACGCTGCAATCTTAGGGGCCTCTGCATGAAACCGATCCGCCTGATGTCCGGCTTTTTTACTGTCGGCATCTGGACGCTGCTTAGCCGCGTGATGGGCTTTGCCCGTGACATCATGATCGCAGGCTACCTTGGCACCGGCCCCGTGGCCGAGGCGTTCTTGGTCGCATTTTCCCTGCCCAACCTCTTTCGCCGCTTCTTTGCCGAAGGCGCATTCAACATGGCCTTCATTCCCATGTTCTCGAAAAAGGTCGAAGGCGGCGAAGGTTCAGAGGAATTTGCCCAAGACGCCTTTGTCGGCATGGCCGTGATCCTGACCTTCTTCACCATCCTCGGCATAGTCTTCATGCCCTTGCTGGTCACGGCGATGGCGTCCGGCTTTCGTGGCGACGAACGCTTTGATCTGGCAGTAGAATATGGCCGCTACGCCTTCCCCTACATCCTGTTCATCTCTCTCGCCGCACTGCTGTCGGGTGTGCTGAACGCCACGGGCCGCTTTATGGCCGCCGCCGCCGCCCCCGTGCTGCTGAACGTCGTCTTCATCCTAGCGATCGTCGTCGCCGCCGCCCTCGGCCGCCCGATGAGCGACACCCTCGGCGTCAGTCTGGATCAGGCCCTTGGCCTGCGGGTCGGCGACTCGCTGGCGCTGTCCGTGCCATTTGCCGGTGCCGTGCAAATGGGTGTCGTCTGGTGGGCCGCCGCACGCGCCGGCTATCCGCTACGTTTCAAACGCCCCCGCATGACGCCGGAACTCAAGCGTCTGGCCTATATCGCCGCCCCCGCTGCTCTTGCTGGCGGTGTGGTGCAAATCAACCTGCTTGTCGGCCGTCAGGTCGCCAGCTTCTTCGAAGGTGCCGTCGCTTGGCTGAACTACGCCGACCGCCTTTATCAACTGCCCTTGGGCGTTGTCGGCATCGCCATCGGCGTCGTACTGCTGCCCGACCTGTCGCGCCGTCTGCGCGGCGGTGACACCGCAGGCGGGCGCGATGCGTTCAACCCGCGTCCGAACTCAGCCTCGCGCTGACCGTCCCCGCCGCCGTCGCTCTGGTCGTCATCCCGATGCCGCTGACCTCGGTGCTATTCCAACGCGGAGCCTTCACCGCCGACGACACCGCAGCCACCGCCATGACCGTGGCGGTCTACGGCCTCGGGCTGCCTGCCTTCGTGCTGCAAAAGACGCTGCAACCACTGTTCTTCGCCCGCGAAGACACCCGCAGTCCGTTCAAATACGCCGTTGCCGCGATGATCCTGAACCTCGTGCTGGCTGTTGGCCTTTCGCCATTCATCGGCTTCATCGCCGCCGCACTGGGCACCACAATGACCGGCTGGGCGATGATAGTCCTGCTCTGGCGCGGATCGCGCTACATGGGCGAGGCCGCAACCCTCGACGACCGCTTCAAGACCCGCATCTGGCGTATCATTATGGCATCGGGCGGGATGGGCGTCGTCCTATGGGTTACCCAAGTCATCCTCGGCCCCTACTTCGCCGCGCCGGGCCTGCGCTACATCGCCCTGACCGGCTTGATCACAGCGGGCATCGTCAGCTACTTCGCCATAGGTCAGGCCGTCGGCGCCTTCAAACTCCACGAATTCCGCCGCGCCCTGCGCCGTTAATCCGCATTCACCTGGATAACTAAATTCCCGCCGAAGGCATCTTGCCTCACCGCTGGCGCAACCGGTATAGCAGGGCGGTCCATCCGCCGGGAGCCAGCACGATCGACGAGCCAAAGCCCGCGACGAAGCCTGCCAATTCAGCTATCCAAATCGGGCTGGACCCGAACACCAAACCAAAGACTAGTTGCAGGCCCAGCAGGAACCCGATCAGCCGAAAGGCCGCGATCTGGTTCTGCCCGGCCTGCCCCAGCCGCAGCCACAGGATATAGGTAAAGGCCCCGATGAGCCCGTAAACGGCAGGCCAGACCCCGAACAGCGGCGTCGCACCCCCGACAAAAAGGCCAAAGGCCAAAGCCCCCGCCAGCGTGCCGATGATGAAAACCGCCAGCGTGGCGGTCCCAGAGAAGACATCACCTACGAATTTGCCTAGCGCCAGCAGCAACGCCACGCCAAACAGCGCGTCGGTAAAGCTGCCATGCACGAAGGCATAGGTCACGAAACGCTTCAGCAGCTCGGGGCTGGTATCGCCGCGGGTCCAGACATAATCCAGCACTGCAGGCGAAAACGCATAGTCATTCAGCGCCGCAAGACGCCAGCCGATCCCGCTGGGACCGCCAATCAGCCCCGAGGCCCCCGCGCTCAGCGTCAGTTCAATAGCGGCTACAATGACCACCAATACGATGATGACAGGGGGAATGGTGTTGAACGGGCTCTCGAAGGGGGCAGGTTCGTCGCTCATGAAGTTTATGACCTTGGCAGTGGCGGAGGCAGCCATCTCCGCCTGTTGTTGAAGTTCGACTGCAGCTCTGGCATGGGTATGATACCCTGCCCTTTGTGACCACCCCGGATGATCCCATGACCCAATCTGCCTTCACCCCCCGCGTCTTTTCAGGCATCAAGCCCTCCGGCGGACTGACGCTGGGCAACTATCTGGGCGCGATTAAACGCTTCGTCGGCATGCAAGGCGAGATGGAGACGATCTATTGCGTCGTCGACCTGCACGCGATCACCGTCTGGCAGGACCCCGCAGAGCTGAGCCACGCGACCCGTGAAGTCGCCGCTGGCTACCTCGCCGCCGGTCTGGACCCCGCCCAGTCGATCCTGTTCAACCAATCCCGCGTCAACCAGCACGCCGAATTGGGCTGGATCTTTAACTGTGTCGCCCGTGTTGGCTGGATGAACCGCATGACCCAGTTCAAGGACAAGGCAGGCTCTGGCGCGGAAAAGGTGTCGCTGGGCCTGTACGCCTACCCATCGCTGATGGCCGCCGACATCCTGCTGTACCACGCGACGCATGTGCCCGTGGGCGAGGATCAGAAGCAGCATGTCGAACTGACCCGCGACATTGCGAACAAGTTCAACCATGACTTCAAGGTTGATTTCTTTCCCGAAACGATCCCCGTCATCGACGGCCCCGCCACCCGCGTAATGAACCTACGTGACGGCACCAAAAAAATGTCCAAATCTGGCGAGTCCGACATGGAACGCATAAACATGCGCGACAACGCCGATACGATCGCCAAGAAGTTCAAGAAAGCCAAGACCGATCCAGAGTCGCTGCCGGACACCCTTGACGGCCTGAAAAATCGCCCCGAGGCGCGCAACTTGGTCGACATCTACGCCGCCCTGTCCGACACTACTTCAGAGGCGGTCATCAACGAATACGCTGGCGCTGGCTGGGGCCGTTTCAAGCCCGCGCTGGCGGATCTGGCGGTGGATAAGCTGGCTCCAATCTCAGACGAGATGACGCGCCTGATGGACGACCCCGCCGAGATCGACCGCATCTTGGCAGATGGCGCAGAACGCGCCCGCGCCATCGCCGCACCGATCCTAGCCCGCACCTACGACATCGTCGGATTGCTGCGCTAACGGCTTCGCTGCTCCAATTTTTCGTCAAAAAATCGTAGCAGCGAAGCCGTCTTATGGCGGCGGCCTCCTGCGGAGGTATTTTTGGCAAGAAGAAAAACAGCCCTGTGCTTTTTTGCAGAGGGGCGGTTTGAAAATTCCGTCTATTGTGCAGCAGGGTAGTACCTATTTGAAGGCGAAGGAGATTTCGCCATGACTGAGCTTGCCCCTGCGGCCACCCGTATTGGCCACGTCCACCTGAAAGTTGCCGATCTGGAGCGCGCCATTGCATTCTATCGTGATGTCCTCGGGTTTGAGGTCACAATGCGCTACGGCAAACAGGCGGCGTTTTTGTCCGCTGGTGGCTATCATCACCATATCGGCCTGAATACCTGGGAAAGCGCCAGGGCAACGCCGCCGCCGCCGGGGCATACAGGGCTGTAACATACCGCCTTCCTTTATCCCGACAGGGCATCATTGGCGGCGGTGCTGCGGCGGGTGCTGACGGCAGGTACCACGCTGGACGGTGCGGCAGACCACGGCGCGTCCGAAGCCATATATTTGCGCGACCCAGATCAAAACGGCGTAGAGCTTTATGTCGACCGGGGAGAGGGCGACTGGCCGCGTGACGAGGGCGGCAATATCGCCCTAAACAACACCCCCTTCGACCTGCAGGCCCTGCTAGACACCTATCCAGCGCAAGGCGTGTCACAAAACTGATTCCGGCTCCGGTCAAGTTGGCCACGTAGTTCCCGGCTGCATTCCGAACGGGCCGTACCCTGTCCCAAAAGCGGCCCTGGGCGGCGCATTCACAACCGGATACGCCGCCTTTACCGCCAGTCCTCTGCTGCCTAGTGTGCCGCCAACGTTTCCCGAAAGGCACAGCCATGGCAACCTGCACCCAGATCACCACTTATTTCGAAGGCAGCTGGCACGACGGCGACCTGCCCGTCATGCGCGCGGCGGACCACGGCTCCTGGCTGGGCACCACCGTGTTTGACGGAGCACGCTATGCTCATGGTGTCGTCCCCGATCTGGCCGCCCATTGCGCCCGAGTGAACCGCTCGGCGCAGGCACTGATGATCACACCCACCGTCAGCGCCTGCGACATGGTGCAGATTGTCCGCGAGGGACTTGCGCATTACGCTCCCGGTACCGCCGTCTACATCCGTCCGATGTACTGGGCGCTGGACGGCGGCGATCTGGGCATCGTGCCACGCGAAAACTCCACCGGGTTCGCGATCAGTCTAGAGGCAATCCCCATGGCCCCCGCCGGGGCCAGCACGACCCTGACGACCACCCGTTTCCGCCGGCCCGTGATGGAGGACAACGTCGTCAACGCCAAGGCCGGCTGCCTTTACCCCAACAATGCAAGGATGCTGGCAGAGGCGCGGTCCAAGGGCTTTGGCAATGCGCTTGTCGCCGATGCAATGGGCAACGTGGCCGAAACTGCCAGCGCCAATGTCTTCATGGTGCGCGACTGCGTCGTCTTTACCCCGATCCCCAACGGCACGTTTCTGGCCGGGATCACGCGCGCACGCCACATAGTGAACCTGCGGGCGGACGGCTTCGACGTGCGCGAAACGGTCCTGACCTTTGACGACTTCCGCAGCGCGGACGAAGTCTTTTTGTCCGGCAATATGATGAAGGTCACTCCGGTCAGCGCCTTTGACGACGTGCACTACAACAGCGGCCCCGTCACAGAGCGTGTGCGCCAGATGTATTGGGACTGGGCTGCGTCCGAAACACTGCAAGCGTTGCAAGCGCGGCCATGATCCGGCACGATGTCAGCAACCAAGGGGGATGGAATGCGCAAGTTTCTGGTCGTGCTGGACGACAGCCGCGAATGTCTGAACGCCATGCGCTATGCCGCGATGCGCGCGTCAAAGACGGGGGCGGGCGTGACCGTCCTGTCAATCATCCCACCTGACGAGTTCAACCACTGGATCGGCGTCGGCGAGATATTTCGCGAAGAAGCGCGCGAACGGATCGAGGTCCACTTTGAGGTTTTCGCCAAATGGATGCGTGATCGCCAGAACGTGAACCCCGATCTGGTGATACGCGAAGGAGAGCAGATGCCCGAAATTCTCGCTCAAATCACCGAGGATCCTGAAATTGGCGTGCTTGTGCTGGGTGCCAGCACAGACAGCAAGGGCCCCGGTCCGTTGATTAACGCGCTGTCGCGTCAGGCGGGCACCTTGCCGATCCCCATCACCATCGTGCCGGGCGATCTATCCAAGGAAAAGCTGGAAGCCATCACCTGAGAAAGGTTAGAATCGTTCCAAACCTTGACGAAAGCTGCCCAAAGGTGGATATCTAATAACTGATAAAAAAGGACGGTTTTCATGTTCATCCAGACCGAATCGACCCCAAACCCCGCAACGCTAAAGTTTCTGCCGGGCCAGACCGTGCTGGATATGGGCACTGCGGATTTTCCGACACCCGATGCCGCAGGATCCAGCCCGCTGGCGCAGCGTCTGTTCGCCGTTGATGGTGTGGACGGTGTGTTCTTTGGCATGGATTTCGTAACCATCACCAAGGCCGAAGCCGTCGATTGGGATCATATCAAACCCGCTTTGCTGGGCGCGATCATGGAACACTATCAGTCCGGCCAGCCCGTCATGGGCGCAGATCACACGCCAGTATCCGGCCATGCCGCGCATGACGGCGAGGATGGCGCTATCGTCGAACAGATCAAAGAACTGCTCGACACCCGCGTGCGGCCTGCTGTGGCCCAAGACGGCGGCGACATCACGTTCCACGG
>CAWUXN010000136.1:0-2719 GCA_963926415.1 uncultured Loktanella sp. | reverse complement strand
GCAGGCCTACGGCCAGCGCCTTGGGATTGCGGCAGACCGCGCTTATGGCGACTGGACCGAAATGCTGGCCGGTGAACGCAATCGCGCTGACCGCGTCGATCTGGTGACGGTGGCGACGCCCAACGCGACGCACTTTGAGATCACCAAAGCCTTCCTAGAGGCTGGCTTTAACGTGCTATGTGAAAAGCCGATGACAATGGACGTCGAGCAGGGCGAAGAGATTGTCCGAATTGCCAAGGCCAGCGGCAAAATCTGTGCAGTGAACTACTGCTACTCTGCTTACCCGATGATCCGGCAGGCCCGCGCCATGGTTCGTGCCGGAGAGATCGGCAAGATCCGCCTTGTGGTCACGAACTTCAGCCACGGCCACCACGGCGATGCGGGGGATGCGAACAATCCGCGGGTGCGCTGGCGCTATGATCCGGCGATGGCGGGTGTGTCGGGCCAGTTTGCCGATTGCGGCATTCACGCGCTGCATATGGCGGGTTTTATCTGCGATGATACGGTTGAAAAGCTGTCGGCTGACTTCGCCTCAACCATTCCCAGCCGTGTGCTGGAGGACGACGCGATGGTCAATTTCCGCATGACGGGCGGCACGGTTGGCAGGCTTTGGACATCTTCAGTGGCGATCGGGCGGCAGCACGGGTTCGACATCCAGGTCTTTGGCGAAACCGGCGGGCTTCGCTGGGCGTCAGAGCAGCCGAACCAGTTGATCTATACCCCCGTCGGCGGCCGCACGCAGATCATCGAAAAGGGTGAGGGCGGCCTGCATCCTGATGCGCAGCGCTTGTCCCGCGTGTCCATCGCCCACCCCGAAGGTTTTCCGCTGGCTGTCGCCAATATCTATTGCGATCTGGCCGACGCGATCAACGGCGAGGCGCGTGACGGTCTGCCGCTGGCTCTGGATGGTTTGCGGTCGATGGCGGCTGTCTATGCGGCGGTAGATTCCGCCAAGACGGACGGCGCATGGGTCGATGCGCGACCGCCGATGTTCCGCTAATCAGCCTGAACGCGGGGCCGTAGGGTCCCGCGTTCAATGACGCGGCATGGGAATAGCCGCGCCTCTGGATAGCGGTCTGGTTGATCCAGCATCGCGACCATAAGCTCCACAGACGAATCCACGATTTCGCGGATAGGCTGCCGGATCGTTGTCAGGTTGATGTTTTCCCAGCTGGCCATTTCCATATCGTTTAGCCCGATAATGCCGATATCCCCTGGCACCGTCAGGCCATTGTCCTTGATTGCGCTGAGCGCGCCGATGGACAGCACGTCGTCACCGCAGAAATAGGCCTCCGCCGGGGCGGATTGCAGCAGGCGCAACATTTCGGCGCGTCCGGCCTGAAAGGTATACGCTGCGGCAAAGGAGTGGGTGCAGGTCACATCCGCGTGTTTGGCTATTTCTCCGGCAAAGCCGCTGAGCCGGTCCATTGTTGAGGTCGCGCTTTCAGGCCCGCCAAGGAAGGAAAGGCGCTTGTAGCCGCGGGCAATCATGGTCTTGGCAGCGACGCTGCCGGCGACTGCGTTGTCGATGCCGACGACATGCACGTCGGGGCTGCTAGCATAGCGGCCAAAGGTGTTGACCACTGGGATGCCCTTGTCGCGGAACCCCTTAGCAAAGGCGGGCGGCAGGGTAGATGATGCGACGATCACGCCATCGACCGAATATTGCTGCAGCATCCGCACCGAATGTTCGGGATCTGTTTCATCGCTAAGATTGACCAGTAGGGGCCGCAAACCGCGATCTTGCAGGCCGCGGGTGAACAGATCAAAGACCTCTAGGAAGATTGGGTTGTGAAAGTTGTTGGAAACCAATCCGATAAGCTTTGTCTGGCGGGTTGTCAGGCTGCGAGCTAGGAAGTTGGGACTGTAGCCCAGCTCTCCTGCGGCTTTTTCGACCTTGCGGCGCATTTTTGCCGATACGGATGCGCCATCCGTGAAGGCGCGCGAGACGGCTGATGTTGAGACCCCCGCGCGGAGCGCCACATCCTTCAGCGTTGCGACCATGTGTCCAAACCATCCCATGACAGGTTTATGAGGGCGTTTACCCCATTGCCGATTGTACTACACGTTAAAGATAACAAACACCTTTTGCAACCGGTTGCAAAGTGAATCGTTTCGTGCTTTCCTTAGCGGCAAGGGTGGGGGAGGCCTGCCTTTGCAACGAAGAACTGGCGTTTCTGGGAGGAAAAATCATGACGTTTACGTTGAAGACATTATTGCTAACGACCACGGTCATCGCTGCGCCGCTGGCGGTTGCGGCTGAGGCGCATGGCGACAATCTGAACTATGTGCTGGTAAGCCATGCACCGGACAGTGACAGCTGGTGGAACACGGTGAAAAACGGCGTTTCGCTGGCCGCCGACCAAATGGGCGTGACCGTGGAATACCGCAACCCACCATCCGGTGACCTTGCCGATATGGCGCGGATCATTGAACAGGCCGCGGCATCGAACCCCGATGGAATCATCACAACGCTGGCCGATTTTGACGTGCTGAGCGGTCCGATTCGCGCGGCGGTCGATCAAGGAATCGACGTGATAATCATGAACTCCGGCACGGCTGCTCAGGCGATTGAAGTCGGTGCGCTGATGTATGTCGGTCAGCCGGAATACGACGCGGGCCTTGCAGCCGGCCAGCGCGCCAAGCGTGACGGTGTTGGCAGTTTCCTGTGCGTGAACCATTATATCAGCTCTCCGTCCTCGACTGAGCGGTGTCAGGG
>CAWUXN010000135.1:0-6235 GCA_963926415.1 uncultured Loktanella sp. | reverse complement strand
GGGCGAGATGCGCACCGTGTCTACAAGCTGTCGAAACGGTTCGATCAGGATATTTCAGCTGTATGCGGCGGGTTTGATGTGACCGTGGCGGACGGCATCGTCACCGCCGCGCGGATCGCCTTTGGTGGCATGGCTGGGTTGCCGAAACGCGCTGCTGCGGTAGAGGCCGCGTTGCTTGGCCAGCCTTGGAGCGCGCAAACCATTGCCGCCGCCCTGCCCGCCTTTGCCGATGACTTCCAACCGCTTGACGATATGCGCGCCAGTGCGGCCTATCGGCTAGAGGCGGCGCAGAACATGCTGCAACGCTATTTCGCGGATCTGTCCGGGGCCAGCGTCGATGTGCGGGGGATTTCGGCATGAGCGAAGCGAGCCCCCTGCCCCACGACAGCGCCACCCTGCATGTGACTGGTACTGCGCGGTATATTGATGATCTGCCAACGCCTGCTGGCACGTTGCATCTGGCCTTTGGCCTGAGCGAGTTGGCTTGCGGTGCGATCACTTTGCTGGATCTGGATGCCGTGCGCGCCGCAACTGGCGTGGTGATGGTGCTGACCGCCGCTGATCTGCCCTTTGCCAATGACGTATCACCCAGCAACCACGACGAGCCTTTGCTGGCTGTGGACCGGGTGCATTACGCCGGACAGCCGATCTTTGCCGTTGTGGCCGACAGCCATCTGGCCGCCCGCCGCGCGGCGCGACTGGGCAAGATCGAGATTGCGGCAGAGACTCCGATCCTGACGGTCGAGGAGGCGCTGGCCGCAGACAGCCGGTTCGAAGATGGGCCGCGGATCTGGACCAAGGGCGATACCGTCGCCGCCCTGTCCCGCGCCCCGCACCGCGTGCAGGGCCGGATCGATATGGGCGGGCAGGAGCATTTTTATCTGGAGGGTCAAGTCGCCCTCGCTCTGCCGCAAGAGGGCGGCGACATGACCGTCCATTCCAGCACGCAGCACCCGACGGAAATTCAGCATAAGGTTGCCGAGGCGCTGGGTGTGCCGATGCACGCCGTGCGGGTTGAAGTGCGGCGCATGGGCGGCGGCTTTGGCGGCAAGGAGTCGCAGGGCAATGCGCTGGCTGTGGCCTGCGCTGTCGCTGCCCGGGCGACGGGGCGACCCTGCAAGATGCGTTATGACCGAGACGACGACATGATCGTCACCGGCAAACGGCACGATTTCCGCATCGACTATGATGCGGGATTTGACGACAGCGGGCGGCTGCTGGGGGTGGATTTCACCCATTACACCCGCTGCGGCTGGGCGATGGACCTGTCCCTGCCCGTTGCAGACCGGGCGATGCTGCACAGCGATAACGCCTATCTGCTGGATGCCTGCCGGATTACCTCGCATCGGTTGAAGACCAACACGCAAAGCGCCACGGCGTTTCGCGGCTTTGGCGGGCCGCAGGGGGTGCTAGGGATCGAGCGGGTGATGGATCACGCGGCGCATATGCTGGGGCTGGACCCGGTGGCGGTGCGGCGGATCAATTACTATGCGCCTATGTCGGATATTGCAGGGGGGCTGTCTCCCCCCTCCGTGAGTATTTCGGGCAAGATGATGGACAAAGATCTGGCATCGCGTGGCGCGCAGGTTGTGGCGAATGATCGTGTCGCGATCGCACCGGATGCGGTGAATACGACGCCCTATGGGATGGCGGTGACGGATTTCATTCTGGACGGGATGACCGAGAGCCTGCTGGTGACGAGCGATTATTACGCGCGCAAGGCGGCGATTGCGGCATGGAATGCGCCAAACCCACTTTTGAAGCGGGGGATCGGGTTTAGCCCGGTTAAGTTCGGGATTTCCTTTACGCTGACGCATCTTAATCAGGCGGGGGCGCTGGTGCATGTGTATCAGGATGGCTCGGTCCATTTGAACCATGGCGGGACTGAGATGGGACAGGGCTTGTTCCAGAAGGTCGCGCAGGTGGCGGCGGCGCGGTTCGGAATTGACGTGAGCGCGGTGAAGATCACGGCCACGGATACGGGCAAGGTGCCGAATACGTCGGCGACGGCGGCCTCATCCGGGGCAGACCTGAACGGGATGGCGGTGGCGAATGCCTGCGATACCATTCGCGCGCGGATTGCAGAGTGTTTGGCCGAGTTGCATCAGGTTGAGGCATATCAGGTGCGTTTTGCGAACGGCTGTGTGGCGATGGCGGGCGAGAGTATGAGCTTCGCCGAGGCTGTGATGCTAGCCTATCAGAACCGCGTGTCGCTAAGCGCCACCGGGTTTTACAAGACGCCAGATCTGGCGTGGGACAGGGTGAAGGGTCAGGGGCGGCCGTTCTTCTATTTTGCCCAAGGGGCGGCGGTGACAGAGGTCGCGATCGACACGCTTACCGGGGAGAACCGGATCCTGCGCTGCGATATACTACATGATGCGGGAGCGTCACTGAACCCGTCCCTGGATCTCGGACAGATCGAGGGCGGCTATGTGCAAGGCGCAGGCTGGCTGACGACGGAAGAGCTGGTTTGGGACGATAAGGGCCGGCTGCGGACTCATGCTCCGAGCACTTACAAAATCCCAGCCTGTGGCGACCGTCCAGATGTGTTCAACGTCGCATTGTGGGATCAGCCCAATCCAGCGGCGACGATCTATCGGTCCAAGGCGGTGGGCGAGCCGCCGTTCATTCTGGGAATTTCGGCATTTGCAGCGCTGGCGGATGCGGTGGCGGCCTGCGGGCCAAACTGGCCTGATCTGCAGGCACCAGCAACACCAGAGGCTATTCTGACCGCCGTAAAGCGCGCACGCGCATGACGGGAATTCGAATCACAGTGACCCGCACCGCCGGGTCCGTCCCGCGCGGGGCGGGCACGCAGATGATGGTCTGGGCGGACCGCACGGAAGGTACAATTGGTGGCGGCGCGCTGGAATGGGCCGCGATGGCACGAGCCAGAGAGCTGTTGGCCGTGGGGGGCGATGCAGACACGATGACCCTGCCGCTGGGGCCGGCGCTGGGGCAATGCTGCGGCGGGTCGGTGACGTTGGATCTGCGCAAGGCTGCGAGGCTGGAAGTCGCGCCTGCCGCGCCATTGTGGATTTACGGGGCCGGGCATGTAGGACGAGCTTTGGTCGATGTCATGTCACCATTACCGGACTGGGACATCACCTGGGTCGATACGGCGGCGGACCGGTTTCCCAGCGATGCGCGGGCCACCATACTGGTGGCTGCAGACCCGGCCTTGACCTTGCGGCATGCGCCGGCGGACGCGCATCATTTGATCCTAACCTATAGCCACGTCATCGATCTGGAACTGTGCCATGCGGTGCTGTCGCGCCCCTTTGCCAGTGCGGGTCTGATCGGGTCGGCAACCAAATGGGCGCGATTTCGGGCCCGTTTAGCGGCCCTTGGTCATGCGCCTGCAACCATTGCACGCATCGCCTGTCCCATTGGCGACACGGGGCTTGGAAAACACCCACAGGCCATTGCCATTGGCGTCGCCATGGCGATGCTGGGCCGCAATGAAGTAGGACAAAACGAGGCGGCGGGATGAGCGAGACCCTTTTGACACTCGACCGGCTGACCAAGGCCTATCCGGGCGTGGTCGCTAACAAGGACGTGTCGTTTACCATCGGGCGGGGCGAGATTCACGCGTTGCTGGGTGAAAATGGCGCGGGGAAATCCACGCTGGTCAAGACGATCTATGGGCTGGTCAAGCCCGACAGCGGCACGATGACACTGAACTATGCCCCCTTTGCCCCCGCGGAACCGGGAGCGGCGCGCAAGGCGGGTGTGGCGATGGTGTTCCAGCATTTTTCGCTATTCGACGCGATGAGCGTGGCGGAAAATATCATGCTGGGAATGGATAACCCGCCCTCGCCCCACGCGATTGCTGGCGAAGTGCGGCGGGTGTCGCACCTGTATGGTTTGCCGCTGGACCCGGACCGGATCGTGGGCGATCTGTCCGCTGGTGAGCGGCAGCGGGTCGAGATTATTCGCTGTCTGTTGCAGGATCCCAAGCTGCTGATCATGGACGAGCCGACCAGTGTGCTTACGCCGCAAGAAGTAGATATCCTGTTTCTGACCTTGCGCAAGCTGGCAGCAGAGGGAACCTCGATTTTGTATATCTCTCATAAATTGGCGGAAATCGCGGCGCTGTGCGACAATGCGACGATCTTGCGACACGGGCAGGTCGTGGCAACTTGCGATCCCCGTCAGACTGCGCCGCGCGAGATGGCAGAACTGATGGTCGGTACAGTCCTGCAATCGCCGGTGCGCACGGCGCGGCCAGAGGGGCCTATCCTGCTGGCGCTGAAGGGCCTAAGCGCGCCTGCGCCGCATCGGTTCGGAACCGTGCTGCACGACATCACGATCACAGTCCGCGCAGGCGAAGTGCTGGGAATTGGCGGTGTCGCTGGCAACGGTCAGGACGAGCTGATTGCGGCGCTGTCGGGCGAGATGCCGGTCGCGCCGGGGATGGTAGAACTGGAGGGCGCGGCCATTGGCGGCGATGCGGTCAATGCACGCCGCGCCGCTGGCCTGCTGTGCGCGCCAGAGGAACGGCTGGGCCATGCCGCCGCACCTGACATGACACTGACAGAGAATGCCCTGCTGACGGGATCCCGTCGCAAACATCTGGAACGGAACGGATTCCTGCGTTGGCCCGCGGCGACTGCCTTTGCCAAGGACATTATCAAGACCTTTGACGTGCGCACGCCGGGGCCGGGCAATACGGCACGGTCGTTGTCTGGCGGAAACCTGCAGAAGTTCGTTATCGGGCGCGAGATCATGCAGAACCCGAGCGTGCTGGTGGTCAATCAACCGACCTGGGGGGTCGATGCCTCTGCTGCGGCTGCGATCCGGCAAGCTTTGCTGACGCTGGCCGACGAGGGCGCGGCGGTGATCGTGATTTCGCAGGATCTGGACGAGTTGATGGAAGTCTCTGATCGCTTTTGCGCATTGACCGACGGGCGTCTGTCTCCTGCGCGGCCTGCGCGGGGGCTGAGCGTTGAGGAAATCGGACTGATGCTGGGCGGTGCCCATGACCTGGAGGTCGCCCATGTTGAGGGGCATGATGCCTCCAGCGGGAGTTTGCCTAGCCAAATGAAGCAGGTGGTGCAGCCATGATCGCCCTGGACAAGCGGCCTCAGCCTAGCCGGGCCTGGAGCTATGCGGCACCGGTACTGGCGGTCGTGCTGACCATGCTGGTGGGCGGCATCCTGTTTGCGGCATTGGGCAAAAACCCGGTGGAGGTGATCCGGACGATCTTCCTCGACCCGTTGTTTTCCAAAAATGCGTGGTTTTATCGCCCGCAACTGCTGATCAAAGGTGCGCCGTTGGTGCTGATTGCGGTGGGGCTAAGTTTCGGCTTTCGCGCGGGCATCTGGAATATCGGGGCCGAGGGGCAATACATTATCGGCGCGCTGTGCGGCGCGGCGGTGGGACTTGCGTTTCATCCCATGGAATCGTGGCTGGTCTTTCCGATGATGATCGTTGCCGGGGCGATTGGCGGCGGGCTATGGGGGCTAATTCCGGGTATTCTAAAGGTGCGGTTTGGCACCAATGAGATCCTTGTATCGCTGATGCTGGTTTATGTCGCGGAAAGCCTGTTGGCCGCGATGGCGTTAGGGCCGTTGAAGAACCCTGAAGGCATGGGATTTCCGGGTAGCCGCAACCTGTCGCAATATCCCAGTGCCGCCAATCTGGAGCTGATTTCCGGCTCTGGGATGCACTGGGGCGTGGTGGCTGCGCTGATCGCCGTCATCTTTGCCTATGTGCTGCTGGCGCGGCACATATTCGGGTTCCAAGTCCGTCTGGCGGGGCAAGCGCCGCGGGCGGCACGCTTTGCCGGGGTCAATCCAGCGCGGATGATCCTGATTTGCATGGGGCTGTCCGGTGCGCTGGCCGGCCTTGCCGGGATGTTCGAGGTGTCCGGCCCGGCGGGTCAGGTCACGATCGATTTCAACGTGGGCTACGGGTTTACGGCGATTATCGTCGCGTTTCTGGGGCGGCTGCATCCGGTTGGTATCTTGCTGGCCGGGGCGGTTATGGCGCTGACTTATATCGGCGGCGGCATTGCGCAGAGCAATCTTGGCCTGCCTGCCGCCGCCATCAGTCTCCTGCAGGGGATGCTGCTGTTTTTCCTGCTGGCTGTGGATGTGCTGACCCATTACCGCGTGCGGTTTCTAAACAAGGCGGTGGCGTAATGGACCTGAGTGCAATCAACCCGATCCTGCTACTCGCGTCCCTGATGGTTGCCGCCACGCCGATCCTGCTGGCCGCAGTTGGAGAGCTC
>CAWUXN010000134.1:0-7758 GCA_963926415.1 uncultured Loktanella sp. | reverse complement strand
CATCATCGTGGCCAGCGTCATCTTGGTCGGCAGCTTGTTTGCAGCTTCTTCGGCGCGCATCACTCGTTTGTCACGCATTTCCGAAGCATAGACCCGAAGCGCATCGGCGATCGAGGTGCCGAATTGCTGGCTTTGGATCAGAACCGTCGTGAAGGAAGAGATGTCCTGCACGCCGCAGCGTTCCGACATGTCGCGCAGCACGGCTTCTTTGCCTTTACCGGCCTTCATCTCTTGGCTGACTAGCTCGAATTCGAATGCCAGATCGGGGAATCCGGATTTCAATTCGCGGGCAACACGCAGGATCGACTGGTCCAACGATTGCCCGGCTTCCACGCAGACCAGCAACATGTCGAGGCTGTCTGGGAAGCCGTACTCGATGGCTTCCTTACGGGCAGCGACACGGCGGGTGATCCAGTATTTTGGCAGCATGTAGCCAACGAAACCTGGCGCAAGCAGTGTTATCATCATGGACTGCTGAGTCACCTCGCCGGTTTGCGCCTTGAGCAGGGCGTAAAGGCCACCAAGGATCAGGCCCAAAACGCCAAGGGCAAACTGCGAAAAGTGAAAGGTGCGGACCGAATTCTTGGACTTGTAGCCTGCCTGCAGCAGTGTCAGTCGTGCCGCAGAGTAAGCCTCGGCGTTCTGAGGTTCCAGAAAGGCGGCGTATTTTTCCAGCTTGTCCTTGCTGGACGGCGCGCGCAGACGTTCTAACTTGCCGCCGGCTTTGATGGTTGGGGCGCGGTTGGCAGTCTTCAGTTTATCCAGCGGATCAGCCTGCTTTTTCAGCAGGATGGGCAGGGTGACAAGGATCATGATGACCCCGACAAAGCCCACCAGCATGACGCCGCCGAACGGGCCCAGAATATCGGTGAGCATACCGTTGATATTCGTGATAATTGACATGTTCAGTCCTTACACCTTGATGTTCACGAGGGCGCGCATGACGATCAGGTTCAGAACCAGAAAGCCGGTGACGACCAGACAGGCGGGGATGAAAATTGGCTTGTCCATCACTTCGTCGAAGTAGCCGGGCTGGATTAGGTTGATCATGATCAACGCCAAAATCGGAAAGGCGGAGAGCAGTTTGCCGGACCATTTCGCCTCGGATGTGATGGCTTTGACACGGCGGAATAAGCGAAAGCGAGAACGGATCACTTTGGCCAGCCCGTCAAGAATTTCGGCTAGGTTGCCGCCTGATGTCTGCTGGATCGTGACTGCCACAGCCAGAAAGCGCAAATCCTGGCTATCAAGACGTTCAGCCATCGCCTTGAGCGTTTCGCCCATATCGCGGCCGTAAGCAGCCTCGTCCGCGATGACGCCCATTTCGGTGCCCAGCGGGTCGGCCAGCTCCTTTGCAACGTTCTGAATCGCGGCCGAAAACGGGTGGCCAACGCGCAGGGATCGCACCATCAGTTCGACCGCTTCGGGCAGTTGTTCTTCGAGCAGAGCCATTCGCTTGTTCGCCTTGCCGCTGATCCACATGAAAACACCGCCAACGCCCATTCCGATTGCGATTGCGACGCGGGTTGTGGGGGCAACTTCGGTCATGATGGTCAGACCAAAGAAGGCCATGACGCTGACGCCGCCCATCAGCATGATGATCTGCGGTGGCGTAAACGCAATGTTGGCACGTTGCGCCTTGCCAGCTAAAATAGAATAAAGCGGGATGCTTTGCGATTTTATGTGCTGAGTCATCTCCTTGCGGAGTTGCTCCAGAACCTTTTCGCGGTTGCCGCCTTTTTCAAGCAGCTTCAGCCGGCGGTTCACCTTGCCATTCATGGTGATCGATTTACCGAAAAGCATCAAGTAAATGCCCTGCACCACGAAGATAACAGAAGCAAAGATCGCAATGTAGATAAGCGGTTCGGCGGAAATCATGATGCGTTACTCCGCAACCAGGGGTTCGAAAATCTGCGGCGGCAAATCGTAGCCCCACAGCTTGAAACGGTCGGAAAAATGAGTGCGCACGCCGGTCGCGGTGAAGTGACCTATGATCTTGTTCTCGGGCGTCAGGCCGACGCGCTGAAACTTGAAGATCTCCTGCATAGAGATCACGTCGCCTTCCATGCCGGTGATTTCGGTAATGGATGTCATGCGGCGCGAGCCGTCCTGCAGGCGCGAGGCCTGGACGATCAGGTTCACAGCCGATGAAATCTGGCTGCGCATCGCCTTGATCGGCATTTCGATGCCGGCCATGGCGATCATGTTTTCCAGACGGGACACGCCGTCACGCGCAGAGTTGGCGTGGATTGTGGTCATGGATCCGTCGTGGCCCGTGTTCATGGCCTGCAACATGTCGATCACTTCCTCGCCGCGCGTCTCGCCGACGATGATCCGGTCCGGACGCATCCGCAGGGCGTTTTTTAGACAGTCGCGCTGGCTGACCGCGCCTTTGCCTTCGACGTTGGGCGGACGGCTTTCCATACGGCCAACGTGGACCTGTTGCAGCTGAAGTTCGGCCGTATCTTCGATCGTCAGGATACGTTCGTCGTTGTCGATAAAGGACGATAGCGCGTTCAGCGTGGTCGTCTTACCCGAACCGGTGCCGCCAGAGACGATGATATTCAGCCGTGTGGCGACAGCGGCTTGCAGATATGCGGCCATTTCTTCGGAAAAGGCACCGAATCTGATCAGGTCATCAATACCCAGCTTGTCCTTTTTGAATTTCCGGATTGAGACGAGCGAGCCATCGACGGCAATCGGGCCGACCATCGCGTTGAAGCGCGAGCCATCTGCCAGGCGGGCGTCGACATAAGGGTTACTTTCGTCAACACGGCGACCCACGGCAGAGACGATCTTGTCGATGATCCGCAGCAGGTGCTTTTCGTCCTTAAAGGTGATGTCGGTCAGTTCCAACTTTCCGGCGCGTTCGACAAAGATCTGACGCGGGCCGTTGACCAGAATATCGTTGACCGTGTCATCCTTTAGCAGCGTTTCCAGCGGCCCAAGGCCGGTTACCTCGAAGAAAAGATCCTGCGTCAGGCTGGCGCGTTCGTCCTTGTTCAGGACGATGCCCATTTCTTCCAGGGTCTCGTTCGCGATGGCGTTTATTTCGTTCCGCAGTTCAGTCTCGCCGGCATTTTCAAGCGCCGCAAGGTTCAGGTTGTCCAGCAGGGCCTTGTGGAGTTCCAGCTTAATCTCGCCCAGACGTTCCTTGCGCTTTTTGTCACGATCACCCGTCGTGACCTCTGCCGGGCGGCCTTGCATGGCTTTCATCAGGGATTTGCGCGGCGCGTCCTCGGCCACCATCGCCGTGACGGCTGACATGGCCGGTTTCGCTTTGGCAGAGGTTGCACCGACTGCGGGTGCCGCCGTGCCGCCGGACTTTTTATACTTCGAGAACATGATGTGCCTTTCCCTCAACCGCGCGCTTCGGCGTGTTCGGTCTGATTGACCGCGTGGACTGAAGCCGCGAGTTTCGCGATTTCCTTGCGCAGGGTGTTTTTAGGCGCGTTCACGGCGAGTGGCGTGCCGTGATCACCCGTCTGCGCGACTTGCTTGCCGCCGTCTGGCAGTTGCACGTCGATTGAGATGCCAAGGCTTTCGCCGAGCCGCTTGACCCGCGCCTTGCCGGACAGGTCGGTAAACCCTGGGGCCCGGTTCAGCACAAAGCGCAGCTTGTCGAATGGCAGATCCTCTGACTGAAGGGCGCGTTTCACGCGCAGGGTGTTCTGCGCCGACCGCATGTCCAGTTCCAGCGTTGCGAAATAGATATGGGCTGTTTCCAAAACGGTTTGCGACCATTCCACCATCACTGATGGCATGTCGATCACGACGTAATCAAAATTGGTTCGCGCTAGTTCCAGCACCCGTGATACATCGGCGCTGGTGATTAGGTCCATCGGGATCATGTCCGTCGGTGCCGTCAGCACGTGCATTTTTCCGTCGTAGGATAAAAGAGCCTGCATAAAGGCGGTACTATCCAATGCCTCTGTGTCGGACATAATTTCCAGCACGGCCTCGCGGCGCGGCAGGTCAAGATAGGTCGAGACGGAGCCGCACTGCAGATCAAGATCCAGCACGCAAACGCGGGGTGGATTTTTCTTGTCCTGCAGCGACAATTCCCAAGCTAGATTGACTGCAAAGGTCGTGGCCCCGGTGCCACCGGCCATACCGTGCACTGCGATCAGCACACCGTCATGGATGCCGGTGGCCTTTCGCTGGTTTTGCAATTCAGGCGCGACTGCGATTTTGACTGCGGACGTCAGGATCCGCTCAATCGCATTCGCCAGTTCATTTTCTGGCAGCGGGTAGGGGACGAATTCGTCGCAGCCTTCGCGCAGCAGTTTGTGAAGCGCAGCTGGGCTGACGTCATCTGTGATTAAGATGACCTTGATCTCTTGCTTTTTGGCCGCGCTGATGATGGCGGCGATGCGATCGATGTTGACTTCGTCCTCTTTATCCATGGCGACGGCAAGAAACCGCAGCTCTGCCGCTTCGGGCTGGCGCAGGAACGCAAGTGCATCGTGGAAACTCAGGTCACCCCAGCTTTCGCCAAGTGCTGATTCCATGTCTTCAATTAGCAGATCAAAGATCTGCACATCGCGACTGATAGTGCAGGCCAACAGTGCGGTGCCATCGGATATTAGAACTGCGTTGCTACTCATGCTGGACGTCCTCATTCAGTTGGGAGCCACGCGGGTATATGAGGGATGTCTTAAGGTCCCGTCACGATCACCCGGTGCCTGTGCCTGCGTCTGTCCTGCATCGTGCAGAAGTAGACTGACCCGTTGGATCGGTTTTGACGGTTAATATTGTCGAGATTGGGACCAAATCCGATTGATTGTGCGTTCAGATGGCACGATCAGATGTTTTGGGGAGCACTGTTGACGCGCATTACATGATGCGCGTCACGTTACAGTGAAGGCGGCAACAGTCGCCTGCGGTAATTTATTACTGCGAGCCGAGCGACCCGGAAATCGAGTTCGACACTGAAACAGGCTGCGCGCTTGCTATATATTCGCGGAAGATAACTTCGGCGTATTTTCCATTCAGCAGCATGGGCGAACCTTTGATGAAGCCAGACACTTCGGTAACGGTCCGGCGGTTCTGCTGTTCGGGTGCCTGGGTTGCGATGACCGGGCGGGTTTCGCCATAAGATACAAGCGCTTCCAGCCGCGAACGGCTGATCCCTTGGGTCTGCAGGAAGTTCACGACCGCATTGGCGCGGGCTAGGCCTAGTCGTTTGTTGTAAGATGCGCTGCCAACCAGATCTGTGTGACCATAGACGTTGAACCGGATTTCAGGGAACTGCCGGATCCAATTGGCCTGCGTGATCAACACAGATTGCGCCTCTGCGTCCAACTGGCTAGAGTTGAAGGCAAACGTCACCGTGGTGTCAACTTCGGCCGCAAAACGCTCGCCCAGTTGGATGGTCGCGTTATCGGGGTTTATCATCGCTTGCATGTTGGCGGTGGTCGCCGCCCCAAAGTCAGGGCTCAGACCGGCAGAGCCCGCCGGAAGCGCGGCATCGCGCGGCATTCCAGCCTCCTGGGCGCAGCCCATCAGGGTCAGGGCTGCTGCCGTCGCTGTTAGGAAAATCTTCATCATGCCGCCCCTATCATTCCATCACATAGCCGTAGGACCCGCTAAAGTCCTGACGTGCCACTTCAGCAGCGCCGCCCGATTTGGGCGCGTTCGATGCCGCCACGCGGCCGAACAGGAACAGGTCCTTTTCGGTTGGCGGTTGCACGCGGTCCGTCGGTAGCGCCAGTGCCAGACCTCGGGTCGGTGTGACCAGATGCGGGGTCACGACAATGACCAGTTCGGTCTGTTTGCGGCTGTATTCGACGCTGCGAAACAGGGCACCCAGTACGGGCACATCGCCCAGCCATGGCACCTGACCGTTCAGATCGGTGAAGTCATCCGACAACAATCCAGCGATGGCAAAGCTTTCGCCGTCGCGCATTTCGACCGTGGTCGATGTTTCGCGCCGCTTGAACGCGTTGACGGTAAAGCCGTTGGCGGTAAAGCCAGATGAGGGGTCAATCGACGACACTGCAGCCATCAGTTCCAAATTGATGATGTCGCCATCGACAACCCGGGGGACAAAGCTCAGTTCTACACCAAAGGGTTTGTATTCGACAGAAATCTGTCCGCCCTCTTGCGAAATGGGCACGGGGTATTCGCCGCCGGCCAGAAACTTGGCTTCTTGACCCGACAGCGCTGTCAGGTTCGGTTCGGCCAAGGTTCGTACGACGCCGCGGGATTCCAAGGCTTCCAGCAGAATTCCGACTTCCAGCCCGCCAGCATTGAAGCCGAACAGGAATGCGCCGTTGTTTGCGTTAGAGGCCGGCGTCGATCCGCTGAACGTGTTAGACACGGCACCAGAGTTGACAAGCGATCCGGTGCCGCCCGTCGTGCTAAGATTCCCGTTCAGGGCCGTGCCCCGCGCCGCCATGGAAGACGCGAGCGATTTGCTGACGTTGCGCTGCATTTCGGCAAAACGAACTTTCAGCATGACCTGCTGGGTGCCGCCGACGCTCATCAGATTTGAGACACGTTCCGGCGCATAACGCTCTGCCAGTTCCAGTGCGCGGTCAAGTCGCGCGGTGCTGCTGACGGTGCCGGATAGCACGATGCCGTTGTTCGCGGTGCGCACCTCGATCGGCTCGCCCGGCAGAATCTGTTCCAACCGTTCCTTGAACTCGGCGATGTCTGGGGTGACCTGCACCTCGACGTTGCTGATCAAGCGGCCTTCGGGCCCCAAAATCGTCATCGTCGTGCGCCCCGGTTCCTTACCCAGCAAGTATATCGTGCGGTCCGACAAAGACGATATGTCTGCGATGCCAGGGTTTGCGATGGAAATTTCCGCGAAAGGTTCGTCGCTCTCGACAACGATGGCCCGGTTCATCGGGACCGCCAACGGGGCGGATGCCGAACCGCGCACAACACGCAATGTTTCCGCATACGATGTGATCGGAATACTTCCAATCGCCAGTGATAGGCTCGCAACCGCGGCCTTCATGAATCTGTCATATTTCATTGTGACCTGCCTCTCTGATCACGCCTTAGCGGAAACTATTTCCCGTCATTGAACATAACATGACCGGACGGCATGATTATTGCAATAATCAATGGTTTGCAGGGTGAAGTTGCTGTGGGTAAATCGCAACAGATTGTAGTTTTTGGGAACCCTGCATGACAGGACGGACATAAAAAAATGCACCGGGAATGAGTTCCCAGTGCGTTTTTAGTGGTCTGCGATCAGTTGGTGCAGGCGATTTCAGCCTGCACTTTTTCAGTTCCTCGGCGGACAATAGTGTAGCAAGCCTGCGACGCAGGGGCTACTTTGACCGGCGCATCTGCAACGACGACGGGCGCTGCTGGCGGCTTTGGCAAGGTGATGGCCTGTTCGCCATCGGCCACAGCGTTCAGTGCAGAGTCGGATCCGACCAGTGACAGGCTCAGCTTGCCTTCGGACTGCGCTTGCGCCAACCGCGCCACGTCGGCCGGGCTGACCTGGACAGTCACAGTACGAGGAATTTCGGTCTTGGTACTGTTCCGGTCCGTGCTTTGGTCGATTGCGACTAGTTCGATAGACGACCCAATGAGATGCGTTTCATCCTGAACTGTCGTATGGTTGACCGATCCGGTCCAGTAGACGTCCACACGGTTGCCGGCGCGCAGAAAGCCGGATACGCCGGTCGATGCATCGACGTTGATCGTAAAGGCCCGCATCTTGGGGCGCAGGGTGTGCGCGATGCCAGCGATCTGGCCCTGCGGCGTCACTTTGGACATCAAGATGATTTCGTTCAC
>CAWUXN010000133.1:0-9176 GCA_963926415.1 uncultured Loktanella sp. | reverse complement strand
GACGCAAGGCCAGGACATGGTCAACGTCATGAACCTGCTTAAGCCTGACGCCATGACCTTCCACTGGGAATTTACCCTCGGGTCCGACCGGGTGCGCGAAATCGTCCAGGATTTGCCATTTGCGGCCATGGGGCAGAACATCTTTGACGCCGAATGGGACGAGCCCAGCGAGGATTTCAAACCCTACGAATTCTTTGAACGCGGCGGCGTAAAGGTCGCTGTGATCGGTCAGGCCTTCCCCTATATGCCCATCGCCAACCCCGGCTGGATGTTCCCCGAATACAGCTTTGGTATCCGCGACGCGCATATGCAGGACATGGTCAACGAGGTGCGCGGCATGGGTGCCGAACTGGTCGTCTGCCTGTCGCACAACGGCTTTGACGTGGACAAAAAGATGGCCGCGAATGTCACGGGCCTCGACGTGATCCTGTCCGGCCACACCCACGACGCGCTGCCCGAACCCGTGCTCGTCGGCGAGACAATCATCGTTGCCTCCGGCTCTAACGGCAAATTTGTCAGCCGCGTGGATCTAGACGTGCGCGACGGCAAGATGATGGGTTTCCGCCACAAGCTGATCCCGATTTTCTCCGACGTCATCACCCCGGATGCAGAGGTGGCAAAAGCCATCGACGCGGAACGCGCACCCTTCAAGGATCGGCTGGAGGAAGTCATCGGCCGCACCGACGACACCTCGTTGCTGTATCGGCGCGGCAATTTTAACGGCACATGGGACGACCTGATCTGCAACGCCCTACTGGACCAGCGCGACGCGCAGATCGCCTTGTCGCCCGGCGTGCGCTGGGGGCCGTCGATCCTGCCCGGTTCTGACATCACGCGCGAAGACATCTGGAACGTCACTTCGATGACCTACGGCAAGGCCTACCGGTCCGAAATGACCGGCGAGACCCTGAAGCTGGTGATGGAGGACGTGGCAGACAACCTGTTCAACCCCGACCCCTATTACCAGCAGGGCGGCGACATGGTTCGCGTCGGCGGCATCGGCTACAAGATCGACATTACCAAACCCATTGGCGAGCGGATTTCCGACCTGACGTTGCTGGCCACCGGCGAAGCGATCGACGCCGCCACGCCTTACGTCGTTGCTGGCTGGGCGTCAGTTAATGAGGCGACCGAAGGGCCGCAGATTTGGGATGTGGTCGAGGATTACATCGCAAGTCAGGGCACCGTTTCGGTGCCGGACAATACTTCTGTTGTCGTTGTGAAATAGGGGATCACCATGAAGACCATCGCATTTTCAGCACTTCTGGCCATGACCGCCAGTTTCGCCGCCGCTGAGGGCGTTAATCATAAGGTTGCCGTCCACGTCGACCAGAATGATCCGCAGGTCATGAACATGGCGCTGAACAACGTCGCCAACCTGATCGATTATTACGAAGGGCAAGGCGACACCGCCACGGTAGAGGTCGTATCCTACGGCCCCGGCCTGACCATGCTGATCGAAGGCGAAAGCCCGGTTGCGGACCGCATCGCCGCTATGACCTTGGAAAACGAAGGCCTGACCTTTGCCGCCTGCGCCAACACCCTGGCTGGGATGGAAAAAAAGGCGGGCCACGCAATTCCGCTGATGCCAGAGGCGACAGTCGTCCCGTCTGGCGTTGTACAGCTGATCAACCTTCAAGAAGATGGATACGCCTACGTGCGGCCCTAGGCCCGCGTGCGCGACAAGGAGACTGACATGGACCACCTCAAAGGCATGAAGCCATCCCGCCGCCGCTTTCTGACCGGCGCAGCCGCTGTCGGCGGCGCGCTGGCAGGCACCCGGATCGCGGCACAGACCGCCGACCCGCTGATCGTAAACCCGCAACCGTGGCGTCAAGACCTTGGCGCTGGCGTCGATGCCGCGCCTTACGGCATGCCGTCGAAATTCGAGGCGGACGTCATTCGCCGCGACGTGCCGTGGCTGACCGCTGACGCTGTCAGCTCTGTCAACTTTACGCCGCTGCATGCGCTTGACGGGATCATTACGCCGAACGGGCTTTGCTTTGAACGCCATCACGGCGGCGTCGCTGTCATTGAACCGTCAGAGCATCGCCTGATGATCAACGGTTTGGTGGAAAAAGAACTGGTCTTCACGATGGAAGACCTGATGCGCTTCCCCCGCGAAAACCACGTCTATTTCCTTGAATGCGCCGCGAACTCTGGAATGGAATGGGCTGGCGCGCAGCTGAACGGCTGCCAGTTCACCCATGGTATGATCCACAACGTGCAATACACCGGCGTGCCGCTGCGGCTGCTGCTGGAAGAGGCCGGGGTCAATACCGAGGGTAAGTGGATAATGGTCGAGGGCGCTGACGCCGCTGGCATGAACCGCTCTATCCCGATGGAAAAGGCACTGGACGACTGCTTGATCGCATTCAAGATGAACGGCGAGGCGCTGCGCCCCGAGCAGGGCTATCCCCTACGGCTAGTCGTGCCGGGCTGGGAAGGCAACATGTGGGTCAAATGGATTCGCCGGATTGAGGTGGGCGACCAGCCGTGGCACGCTCGTGAAGAGACCAGCAAGTACACCGACCTGCTGGCGAATGGCGTGGCCCGCCGCTTCACGTGGGAGATGGACGCCAAATCCGTCATCACGTCGCCTAGCCCGCAAGCACCCATTACCCACGGTAAGGGACCGCTGGTCATCACCGGCGTTGCTTGGTCCGGTCGCGGCACGATCCCGCAGGTTGATGTGACAACGGACGGCGGCATGAACTGGTACAAAGCCCGCATTTCTGGCCCCAGCTTCGACAAGTCGATGCATCGTTTCTATTATGAAATGAACTGGGACGGGTCGCCCCTACTGCTGCAAAGCCGGGCGCATGACAGCACCGGATATGTCCAGCCGACCAAGGACGCGCTGCGCAAGATTCGCGGCGAAAATTCAATCTACCACAACAATGGTATCCAGACTTGGGCCATCGATGCTGACGGAAAGGCTGAAAATGTCGAAATCTCTTAAACTCGCCGCAGCCTTTTTGACGTTTGCCACCGCGGCCGCCGCTCAAGACGTTGCCCCATCTAAGGACGGCGGCTATGGCATTGGCCGTGCCACCTTACCCGAAGAGGTCGCCGCCTGGAACACCGACATCCGCCCGGATGGCACTGGCCTGCCTGTGGGTAGCGGCGACGTGCTGACGGGCGAAGATATCTATGTTGAAAACTGCTCTGTTTGCCACGGCGACTTTGGCGAGGCTGTCGGTCGCTGGCCGGTGCTGGCGGGTGGCGAGGGCACCTTGGAAAACAAGGATCCCGTCAAGACGATCGGCTCTTATTGGCCCTACTTGTCGACCGTTTTCGACTACGTCCACCGCGCCATGCCCTTCGGCCACGCGGCGTCGCTGACCGATGACGAAACCTATGCGCTAACGGCGTATATCCTTTATCTGAACGATATGGTGGATGACGACTTCACCCTGTCAAACGAGAACTTCACCGAAGTCTCCATGCCGAACGTTGACAACTTCATCGACGACGACCGGGCCGAGACGGAGTTCCCGATCTTCATGGCGGAGGCCTGCATGGAGAATTGCAAAGACGGCGTCGAGATCACGATGCACGCCAGCGTTGTTGACGTGACGCCAGAAGAAACCGCCGCCAAGGCAGGCGAGGCCGCTGCAGAGGCAGCCGCTGTCGATGTTGCGGCTGCCGAGCCCGTCGTTGCAGCAGAACCTGCCACCGAAGCAGCAGCAGAACCCGCCACCGAAGCAGCAGCAGAACCCGCCCCCGTGGCTGTTGCCGCCGCTGATCCGGCCCTGATCGCCGCTGGCGAAAAGGCGTTCCGCCAGTGCAAATCCTGTCACATGGTGGGCGAGGGCGCGCAGAACCGCGTCGGGCCAGAGCTGAATGGTATTATGGGCCGCACCGTCGGTGCCATCCCTGATTTCCGCTACTCCAACGTGTTTCAGGACGCGATGGCCGCTGGCGAGGTGTGGGACAATGACACGCTGCACGCTTTCCTTGCTAACCCCAAGGACGCGATGCCCGGCACCAAGATGTCATTCCGCGGCGTGCGTGACGCCGCCGATATCGACTCACTGATCGCCTATCTGCAAAGTGCCGACCCGTCGTGAGGGTCGCGCCAACACAAAAAGGACCGGAACCATGCGTAAACTTTGCCTCGCCCTTGCCCTTGTTGCCAGCCCAGCGCTAGCGCAGGAGTCCACCGTCTATGACTATGAAGGCAGCTTTGATGATGCGACCTTTGGCGTCGAAAGCGCGATCGTCGGGCGGGGACTGGTTGTCGACTGGGTCAGTCATGTCGGAGAGATGCTGGAACGGACCCGTGCCGATATAGGTAGCGACGTCATCATTTATGATAATGCGGATATCTACATTTTCTGCTCTGCCACCTTGTCACGCAAGGTGATGGAAGCGGACCCGGCCAATATTGCGCATTGCCCTTACGGTGTTTTCGTCACTGACAAGGACGGCACCGTGCAGGTCGGATACCGCAACCAGCCCGAAGGCGTGATGCAAGAGGTCCAGACCCTGCTGGATGATATCGCACGAGAGGCTGCAGGAAAGTAGGGTGAGGTACGATTGTTATTTCAACCCCGCCCTCGACGCGCTGAAAGCTGAAGGAAACTATCGGATCTTTGCCGATCTTGAACGCCAGCGCGGGCAATTTCCCCGGGCGCTTCGCCATGGTGATACCGCACCGCAGGACGTAACGATCTGGTGCTCGAACGACTACCTTGGCATGGGGCAACATCCTTCGGTGCTGACCGCAATGCACGATGCGCTCGACATGCTTGGGGCAGGGGCGGGCGGTACGCGCAACATCAGCGGCACAAGCCATCCCCATATTCTACTAGAGGCGGAACTTGCTGATTTGCACGGCAAAGAGGCGGCTTTGCTGTTCAGCTCGGGCTATGTGTCAAACTGGGCGGCCCTTGGTACGCTGGCGTCCCGGATCCCGGGGTGTGTGGTTCTGTCCGATGCCCTAAACCACGCCAGCATGATCGAAGGGATGCGCCACAGCCGCGCGCAGCGGGTGATCTGGAAACACAACGACCTTGTGGATCTAGAGGCGCAGCTGGCAGCGCTGCCCCCAGAGTGCCCCAAGCTGATCGCCTTTGAATCCGTCTATTCTATGGACGGCGACATCGCCCCGATTGCAGCAATCTGCGACTTGGCTGACCGCTATAACGCGATGACCTATCTGGACGAGGTTCATGCCGTGGGGCTGTACGGCCCGCGCGGCGGCGGCGTCGCCGAGGCAGAGGGTCTGATGGACCGGCTGACGGTGATACAAGGCACATTGGGAAAAGCTTACGGGGTTGTCGGCGGCTATATCGCAGCGTCTGCGGTACTGGTCGATTTCGTCCGGTCCTTTGCAAGCGGGTTCATTTTTACCACTGCATTGCCACCGGCCGTCGCGGCAGGGGCCTGCGCTTCGGTCCGGCATCTGAAGGCATCGAACGAGGAACGCGCAGCGCAGCGGGCGAATGTCGCGGCTGTGCGCGCGAGGCTTGACGCCGCCGGCATTCCGCACATCGACAACCCAAGCCACATCATTCCCGTCATCATCGGTTGCGCGCATAAATGCAGGATGATCAGCGATAAGCTGATGGCTGATTACGGCATCTACATCCAGCCCATCAACTACCCGACCGTGCCCCGCGGAACAGAGCGTCTGAGGATCACACCGTCGCCGGTCCATACCGCTGCGGATATCGACCGGCTGATCAGTGCGCTGTCCGCGTTGTGGACGCAATGCCAACTGTCTCGGATGCCGCTGGCTGCCCAGTAATTAGGTCAGCGGCTCATAACGAAACGCGTCTGCGTTCCGCACGGCCCGGCCTATGCCGGGGGTTGGCAGGTGGAACCCGGCAAAAACAGTGCCGCTGTCGGCTAATTGTGACAGCAGGGCTGCGCGTGTCTCGGCCCCCTGTGCCGTGTCTTGATCAGACCCATTCGGCCAATGGGGCCGCACAAAGGCAATGTGGTGATTGGCGATGCAGTCGCCCAGCACCATCAGCGTTTCGTCACCCGCCGAAATCTCGAACGACATGTGGCCGGGTGTATGGCCATAGGTTGCGCGGGCTGTGACGCCCGGGACTACCTCGGCGCCATCGGCGAATAAATTGATATCGGCGGCCAGCACGTCCAGCCTGCGGGCGGCACCGACGGCAAAGGTCAGACGTTCGGCTGCAATTGTATCGGGCAGCGACGGGTCGGTCCAGTAGTCCCACTCGATCTGGCCCATGTGATGCGTGGCGTTTGCGAAGAGTGGCTCGTCGAAATCGTCCAGGACGCCCCACAGATGATCCGGGTGACCGTGTGTAAATACGACGTCGGTCACGTCCTCTGGCGTGATCTCCAGCGCGTCCATTGCGGCCATCAGGTGCCCCGCTGTCGGCATGAAATCCGGGCCGGAGCCCGCATCGAACAGCACCGTCCGATCACTCTCGCGCCAAAGCGTCAGGTTGCAGTCTGGCAGCAGCGTGTCTGCGCCCGCCAGCCCGAAAGGTTCCAAAACTGCGTTCGCCTCGGCCTCGGGAATATCGCCCAATACGAAGCTGCGCGGCAGCATCAGATGACCATCGCTCAGCATGTCGAGCGTGCCCGAGCCGACCGTTAACGTCGTATTGGCCCAGCTCATGCGGGGCAGCATCGCACCACCGGCCAGTGCGATCGTTCCTGACATCAATGTCCGCCGTGTAATTTTCATCGTCGCTCTCCCATATTCATATCTTTGAATGATAGCCGGGCAACATCCATCGGGCAAAGGGGAATTCAGGCGATTCGGGTAAAGCCCGTGATTAGCTGACGCAGGCCGATCCAAGCTCCGGCGAAAATGCCGGCCATGACCAGCGGCGCAGAGTAAGCCAGCACCGAAATCGCGGACAAACCCTGACCGATGCTGCAGCCCATCGCCAGCACTGCCCCGACGCCCATCAGCGCGGCACCTGCGATTTGGCGGCGCAGCTCTCGCGGGTCCTCGCAGGCTTCCCAGCGAAAATGCCCTTTGATAAGCGATCCCGCGAAGGCCCCTAGCAGAACGCCGACGACGGACCCGACCCCGAACGTCAGTGACCGTCCGCTGGCGGTCATGACATAGAGCATGGTTTCGCCCAAAGGTGCCGCAAAGGTATGAGTTTCCACAATCGTCGGCTCAAAGCCTGCGGTTGCCACCCATTGGGTCCCGGCCCAGCCCGACACAATGGCAAGTCCAACGCAGATGCTCCACAGGATCGCGCCGCGTTCGGCCCGGAAGGCCGGTGCCATCAGCGTCAATGCCAACATTGCAGCGCCAATTCCTAAGCCGATCCCATTGACGGGCAAGCCGGTCAAAATGGACAGTCCCTGCGCAAACCCCGGCACTGTACTTTGTGCGGGTTCTTGCGCAAATGCTGCGACGCGCACATAGGCCAGCGGACCAGAGATCGTCGCAAATGCGGCAAGCCCCATGACCATTACTATCACAAAGGACCGCAGATCGCCGCCGCCCAGCCGCGCCAAAGCGCCATAACCGCAGTTGCCCGCAATTGCCATGCCATAGCCGAACATCAACCCCCCAATAATGCTTGCCAGTGGCTGAAACGCAAAAGTCAGATAAATCGTGCGCTCGGTTTGCAGTAGCCCTGCAGCCGCTAGCCCGAAACTTCCCACGATGGCGACACCGATCGCGACACCCCACATCCGTAATCGTGTGACGTCCTGCGCATAAAGGGCGTCCTCGATCGCGCCCAGCGTGCAGAACCGGCCCAGCCGGGCGGCAAGTCCCAGCAGCACACCGCCAAACAGGCCCAGCAAAGCCAGCACCCTTTCCTCGCCAAGATAGTCGATCATGAAAAGTCCTCCACCCGTCCCGAACACTAACACGGACAGACCGCAAAAGTTATACCCTTCAGGTCCCTCATTGTCGGGGTAACCAGAGCATGACGCGGGTGCCAAAAAATACAAAGTCCTAGAGCAAGTCAGTCACAAGTACTGAAGTCGGCGTCGGTCTTAAATGCTCGCCTTTGGCAGCGTTGTTATCGGGATTTTATCGTCTAGCATTGCCCGTAAGGCTCATAATTTGAAGGTCGTAGTTTTGCATCCCCCCGCAACCAGAAAATCCAAACAGTAGCCACGCGTTACACGCCACATTCTCGTGGCCGTTTGCGTTTGAACTTAGCTTGTGGACGCGACTTGGAAGCACGCAGACCTGACATGCTCCCTCGAAATGTCCTGTGTTTAACGTGAAGCTGTTTTCTAACAGAGTAGACAGGCGATGAAGGGAAACGGTTTCAGCGGCTGACCTGTGATCGACACCTGCTGTCGCGACAACCTTTGCCTGATTGCCGACCCCAGTTTGTCCGGGCTCAGGGTTGCCAAGGAACTCTGGATCTACGGCAAGCGAGGCTGCATTGTCAGCGAGCGAGTCCTTGTCCGCTATTGCTGGCGATTTCAACGGGTCGTCGCGACACGCTTTAACCCAGACATGAAGGCAGAAAACGAGCAGCTCATATCGACCGAAAAATGCAAGAAGCTGGCGACAACCGTCGTCATGCGAAGCTGATTTTCACCGCAAATGCACTTCTGCGGGATCAACGAAATTCGACACAAAACTCGGCTCTATCAATACGGATGCTATTTCTTTGCAGGCAAAAATGAGAGGGCAGTGGACGAGCTTCTGAACGAAAAGATCTCCGATACCTTGGACGAGGCCCGCCGCAAGCTGGCGTTCTGGCGCGACGAAGATAATACTGTGAGGCCCCATTGATCGCTAAACAACCAGACACTGCTCGAGGCGCGCTGGACGCTAGAGCAATTTGCGGGCTCCGCGCCGGGCGCACTTTCATAAGCCAAACCCGAAGAATTCCATGGTCAGACCAGCAGACCAGCAGAAATTAGATATTTTTCGAAGAATCGTCTTGCGCCCTTAGTTCACTAACCGTAGAAGGCCTCTTACCGGAAACGCGGAAACGCAGACACGGAGCGGCGGACGAGACGGCGGGTTGAGAGACCTGGAAGTTTTGGAAGTCGGATAAATTCTTGAGGTATTTAGCGGGGCGCGCTTTTAGATTAGCGCATCTTGTTTTTTATTGCCTCTACGCTGTTTGAAAATTTAGTATCTGAAGAGATATGTGGGCGGTTTGGTTCAGTTCGATGGATCAGACGTCTGTATATCGCGCTCTTAGGGTTTCGGCCCGATGATAGAGTGTCAGCTTCACTGTTTGATGTGG
>CAWUXN010000132.1:0-9759 GCA_963926415.1 uncultured Loktanella sp. | reverse complement strand
TGACCGTTATTTAGCAGACCACCCGCCTGCATGAGATTCTGGCAGCGCTTTAAGGTCCCCTCGGCAGCGTGACCGTAAAGCCCCTTAGCGCCCGCACGGGCCGTGCGCCGAATCTGGTTATCGTACAGGCCGGTCTGCGCGGACGCGCCACATTTCAGCTGGCCGAACCGCTGATCATTCAAGTTGGCGATATACATAGTCACGATGGCAACGATTACACCCCCGCCATCTGCGCCGCACTGCATGATGGCGAAAAATTGCCACTCGCCGGTTAATTACTTGGCAATAATTGCGCCGGAAGGTGTCTAAACTAACTATTGCAGTCAAAACTGATGACATCGCTTCATCGGTGTGTTGCAATGTAACTGTTCAATGACAGCAAAAAGGAGCCGACCATGAGCTTGAGTTCGCACGTTGAGGAGCTGAAGAAAAAACACCAGGTCCTGTCCGATTCGGTAGAGAGCCTGCAGCGCAGCCCTGCAACGGACGATCTGGAAATCGCGCGCCTGAAAAAGCAGAAACTGATGATCAAGGAAGAGATCAGCCGCCTGTCGACTCACTGACACCTTTTTCCGCGCTGGCCCGAGCGGCCAGTGCGGCACCGCCGACTATCAGGATCGTCGCCCAGATCAGCGACGTGCTTACAACGGCCTCCCCCGCCGCAATCAGCACAAACGTGGACAGCACAGGTGCCGCATAGGAAGCTGTGCCAAGCAGTTGAATATCGCCGCGCTTGACCCCAATATCCCAGACAAAGAACGCCGCGCCGACCGGGCCAAGCCCGAGCGCAACAACTGCGCACCAACCCGGAGCACTGGGCCAGACCGTTACCTCTATCCCTAGATGTACCAGTGCCGACAGGACCGCCGTTGCCGCGCAAAAGACCGTCACGCTGACCGTTGGCACCGCCCGCATCCGGCGCGACAACACCGAATAGCTCGACCAAAATAACGCGCACAGCAGCGCCAGACCGTAACCAGCCATGGCGCCCGGCTGCGCCGCCCCACGTCCGCCAAGAATGATCAACGCCGCCCCGGCAAAGCCCAACACAGCCCCCATCACATGGCCCCGGCGCAGCACTTCGCCTGGCAGCAATCCGGACAACAACACGATCAGCAAGGGCCACAGATACGCGATCAACCCCGCCTCGGCTGGGGGTGCCAACCGCAAGGCAGAAAAATACAGCGCGTGATAGCCGAACAGACCAAAGGTGCCGATGGCATAGACCAGCAACGGCACCTGCGCCAACTGCTTCAGGCTGCCCGTCGCCGCGCCCCAAATCGACCCGACCCCGGCCCCGACCGCAAAGGTCAACGCCGTAAGCTGGAAGGGCGGCACCGGCACGGTCGCGACGGTCAGCACCGCCAGCAAGGACCACAGCAGCACAGCGGAAAAGCCGATCATAGTCGCAGTGCGGCGTGTCATTGGCCCCCCAAGCAAAAGGCCGGGGAGATGCCCCGGCCTTTCAGTTTGACCATATCCCGCTAGATTATGCCATGTATTGACCGCCGTTCGCGGTAATCGTCGCGCCCGTGATAAAGCCCGCATCGTCCGACGCTAGGAACACCACTGCACGGGCGATTTCCTCTGGCTCGCCCAGACGGCCCACCGGAATGGCACCGACGATGGAATCCATGACCTTTTCAGGGATCGTCGCCATCATGTCAGTGTTGATATAACCGGGACAGATCGCGTTGACCGTGATCCCGGCGCGCGCGCCCTCTTGCGCCAGCGCCTTGGTCAAGCCGATATCACCGGCTTTGGCGGCGGAATAGTTTGCCTGAGCGAACTGCCCCTTCTGCCCATTAATCGATGAAATCGTGATGATTCGCCCGAATTTACGCTCGCGCATCCCCGGCCAGACCGGGTGCGTCATATTGAACACACCCGTCAGATTTGTGCCGATTACTTCGTTCCACTGATCAGGTGTCATCTTGTGAAAAGGTGCGTCACGGGTAATGCCCGCGTTGTTCACCAGCACGTCAATTGCACCGATATCGGCCTCGACCTGCGCAATGCCTGCCTTGCAAGCCTCGTAATTGCCGACGTCCCATTTATAGGTCTTGATACCGGTCTCGTCGGTGAAGGCCTTCGCCTTTTCGTCGTTCCCGGCGTAGGTGGCGGCGACGGTATAGCCAGCGGCTTTCAGAGCGTGGCTGATAGCGCCTCCGATGCCACGCGTTCCGCCAGTCACAAGTGCAACTCTCGCCATGATTTATCCTCCTCCTCAGGTTGGAAATGTGATTCTGCGCGGTGGAGCGCCATTTGTCAAAAGACTAACCACTCATTTACGCAATTTTATGTCGCGACACCCTTAATATGGGTGCCGCAACGAAAAAGCTCACGGGCGTTCGACGCACATGGCAACACCCATGCCGCCGCCGATGCACAGGGTCGCCAGACCCTTTTTCACACCGCGACGTTGCATTTCAAACAGCAGCGTGTTGAGCACCCGCGCACCCGAGGCACCGATGGGGTGGCCGATCGCGATCGCGCCGCCGTTCACGTTCACGATTGCCGGATCCCAGCCCATTTCCTTATTCACAGCGCAAGCCTGCGCCGCAAAGGCTTCGTTGGCTTCCACCAGCTCCAAATCAGCGGCTTTCCAGCCGGCTTTTTCCAGCGCCTTGCGCGATGCGAAAATCGGGCCGACGCCCATGATTTTGGGGTCCAGACCAGCCGTCGCATAGGACACGATGCGGGCCAGCGGCTCGATACCGCGTTTTTCAGCCTCATCCGCGGTCATCAGCAAGCAGCCTGCCGCACCGTCGTTCAGGCCCGATGCGTTGGCCGCGGTGACAGAGCCGTCCTTGGCAAATGCGGGGCGCAGTTTCTGCATCGCTTCCATTGTCGCGCCGTGGCGGATGTATTCATCTGCATCCATCACAGTCTCACCCTTGCGGGTCTTGATGGTGAAGGGGATGATCTCGTCCTTGAACTTGCCAGCCTTCTGCGCCGCCTCGGCCTTGTTCTGCGATCCGACGGCAAATTCGTCCTGCTGCTCGCGGGAGATCTGGTATTTTTCTGCCACGTTTTCGGCAGTTTGCCCCATATGGTACCCGTTAAAGGCATCCCACAACCCGTCCTTGATCATCGTGTCTATGTAGGACATGTCGCCCATCTTGTGGCCCTGACGCAGGTTCGCGGCATGGGGTGACATGGACATGTTTTCCTGCCCGCCAGCCGCCACAATGGACGCATCGCCCAGTTGGATATGCTGGGCTGCGATCGCAACGGCGCGCAGACCCGAACCACAAACCTGATTAAGCGACCAAGCCGAGGATTCCATTGGCAAACCTGCATTGATATGCGCCTGACGCGCCGGATTCTGCCCCTGCGCCGCAGTCAGGACCTGGCCCAGAATTGTCTCGCTCACCTCAGATTTATCGATGCCAGCGCGCGCGACGATGCCTTCCAGCATGGCGGTTCCCAGATCATGGGCCGGCGTCGCGGCAAAAGACCCCAAAAAGCTGCCAACAGCTGTGCGCCCGGCGGACGCGATCACGACATTGGTCATGTTAACCCTTTCTAGCGGTTACAAAGCGCGAAATGGGCACGATCCTTGCGCACCCCCGACGCGCGATTGCCCCAAATGTAGGCTGCGAAAATCTCAAGGGCAACGACAACTGTTAGGCAATTTGGAACTTCGGCGCACCTTTATGATAGCCCTGCAAACAATCAACGCGGATCCCCTGAAGCCCTTGGCATCCCGCGCGTTTTCCACTTCTTCAACAATGGCAAACATCTCAAATTGATTGGCAGCGGTGACCAGCGCCTCTACCAGCACCTCTAACAGCACCTGATTATCGGGATCGTCGGCGACCCTCTTCACAAAGGTCTTGTCGATCTTGACCATGTCGAAAAAGAAATCTTTCAGATGCCGAAATGCTGTCATCCCCCCGCCCAATCCATCCAGCGCAAAGGCCACCCCGCGCGGCTACATGTTCTACATAAAGCGCATCACCACCTCGTGCAGCATCATGGCAGAGGTTTCGCTGATCTCGAAAATCAGCCAATTGCCCAGCGATCCTAGTTTCGACAGCCCCGCCTCCAGCTTTTGGTGCCAGCGCCAGTCGCCCAATGACAGGGCAGAGACGTTTACCGAAAGCCGCATCTCCAGATGCTGGCACAACGTCCAGAGTGCCAGTTCAAGTGCCAGCACGTCAATCCGGCCGCCGATTTCCGTATCCGCAACCTGCGGCATGAAATTTGTCGCCGGAATCACCCGCCCCGCATCATCCAGCAGGCGGATCAGCCCCTAGTAAAAGGCCACCGTGCCAAGGCCTGGGGGCGTCACTATCGGATGAAACGCCAGCCGGGCCCGCCCGCAGTCCAGCGCATGTGTGACCAGCGCAAGCGTATCCGCGTCCCGACTGGCAAATGCAAATTGCAGCGGGTCGTCGAATTGTTCTTCTGGATCAGGGATGGCTTGACGAAGGGGTTTGAGCATCTGACAGGTTCCATAGCCGAGCCTTGCCACATTGATCACGCGCCCCTAACACCGGGTTAAGACCTTGCAGGAAAGTGGCACCATGACCCTGACACGTTGCGCCTGGGCAGGCGATGATCCCATCTATCAAGCCTATCACGACACCGAATGGGGCGTGCCCGAGTACGACAGCCGCGCCCTGTGGGAAAAGCTGGTTCTCGACGGCTTTCAGGCAGGGCTATCTTGGATCACGATCCTGAAAAAACGCGGCAATTTCCGCGCCGCCTTTGCCAATTTCGACCCCAATATCGTCGCCACCTGGGGCGAGGATGACATCACCCGGCTGCTGGCCGACCCCGGCATTATCCGCCACCGGGGCAAGATCGCAGCGACGATCACCAACGCGCAGGCTTGGCAAAAGATAGAGGCTGATCAAGGTTTTGACCGCTTCTTGTGGGATTACGTCGGCGGCGCGCCGCTGCAAACCAACCGCGCCGCGATGGCCGATGTCCCCGCCTTCACCCCGCTGTCGGTGCAGGTCTCCAAGGATCTAAAGAAGGCGGGGTTCAAGTTTTGCGGGCCAACGATTGTATATGCGTTCATGCAGGCGTGCGGGCTGGTAAACGATCACATTATGACCTGCCACCGCCACGATCCCTTAAAATAACTCGGGCCCATAACGAAACCCTGACGCAACGCCCATTTTATCCGCGGGTAAGGTCAGTCCCAGCGCGTCAGCGCAGCCTCGTCATCGTCCTTGGCCGCGACCCAGTCAGCACCCTGCGACGTGACTTCTTTCTTCCAGAAGGGCGCGCGCGATTTCAGATAATCCATCAGAAAATCTGCCGCCGCAAAGGCTTCCGTCCGGTGGGCGGAGGCCGTCGCCACCATCATGATCGGCGCACCGGGGGCCAGTCGGCCGAACCGGTGGATCACTAACGCATCCGACAGCGCCCAACGGGCCTGCGCTTGCGCGACGATACCTTCGATCGCCGCCTCGGTCATTCCGGGGTAATGTTCAATCATCATGTGTTGCAAACCACCTGCCACATCGCGCACGATCCCGGTAAAGCTGACAACAGCTCCCGCCCCTGCTGCCCGCGTGTAAAACGCGTTCAGCTCTGCTCCGGCGTCAAAGACGCCCTCCTGCACCCGGACCTGCATCAGCCGCCCGTCATAGGGGGAAAAAACGCGACCTCGCGCACCCCCGCCAGCGGCGCATCAAAATCGGAAAGCACCTGATCCAGCGCCACCCGCAGCGCGGCGGTATCGGCAAAGGCCGCAGCATATCGGTCCTCCCGCGCGATCAACTCTGCGACCAGATCATTGACCGTCGCCGCCTGCGTGTCGATCCGCTCGCGCGGCAAGCCGATGCGCTCGCGCACCCATGCAAAATACATCACATCCATCAACTGTCCCTCAGGTACGGCAAGGCCTTGCGGAAATAATCCCAGCCCGTCGCCAGCGTCAGAAGACCCGCCAGCCAAAGCCCGATCACGCCCGTATACCAAGTGATGTAGGCACCCCAGCTTTTCCAGATCAGCCCCAGCTCGTCCGATGTGCGGCCCTCAAAAATGGCGTCAAGCGTGTCGCTGTCCATGCCCATCGATTGCATGACAAGGTAATGCTCAAAGGCACCTGCCGCAAACAGAAACGCAATGGCGATCATCTGGGCGGTCGTCTTCCATTTGGCCAGTTGCGTCACCTTCAACAGGCCCGCCTTAGCCCCAAGAAATTCCCGCAGACCGGAAACAAAGACTTCGCGAAAGATGATAAAGGTCGCAGGCAGCAGGATCCAGGGGTTCATGCCAGAAAAACCAGTGATAACCAGCAGGGCAATCACCACCATCGCCTTGTCAGCAATCGGATCCAGCATCGCGCCGAACTTGCTTTCCTGCTTCCAGGCCCGCGCCAGATACCCGTCCAGAAAGTCGGTCAGGGCAGCGGTCACGAACAGGACCAGCGCAAACCAATCAGCCCAAGGCCGCGCAAAGAACAGGAACATGATCGCTACGGCAGGGGCCGCCAGCAACCGCAAAATCGTCAGGATATTGGGCACATTCAATCTCATGCCGGCACCTTAGACGCCGCCGCGTAGATAAACCAGATCATGCGTGGCCTCCTGCTTCTTCTAGTCAAAAATACCTCGGGGGGAGTCCACCGAACGGGGGCTGCCCCCCAATCTTTCGTCGAAAAACTGGAGAACACCCAGCATCAGCCGTGATCTGTCAGCCGTTCTCGTGGAAGTAGTCATAGATCGTCTGCGCCATGCTCTGGCTGATCCCAGCGACCGCCGTCAGGTCTGCCAGATTGGCACGGGCAACGGCCTTGGCCGATCCGAAATGCGCCAGCAGCGCCCGCTTTCGGGTCGCGCCGACACCTGGCACATCGTCCAGCGGCGTGGCCCCGATCGCCTTGGCACGCTTGGCGCGGTGAGTGCCGATGGCAAAGCGGTGCACTTCGTCGCGCATCCGCTGGATGAAATACAATACCGGATCGTTGTGGCGCAGCGCCATGACGGTCTTGCCGGTGCGGTGAAATTCTTCCTTGCCCGCGTCGCGGTCGATCCCCTTGGCCACGCCCACCATCGGCACGTCGCCCACGCCCAGCTTTTCCATGATCTGGCGCACAGCGCTGACCTGCCCCACTCCGCCATCGATCAACAGCAAATCAGGCCAAGTGCCTGCATTGCGATCCGGGTCTTCTTTCAGCAGGCGTTGAAAGCGGCGGGTCAGCACCTCTTTCATCATTCCAAAGTCATCGCCTGGAGTCAGGTCTTCTCCGCGGATGTTGAACTTGCGATACTGGTTCTTCTCGAATCCATCGGGCCCCACCACAACCATGGCACCGACGGCAAAAGCCCCTTGAATGTGGCTGTTGTCATACACCTCGACCCGCTGCGGGACTTTCGGCAAATCGAAGGCCTCGGCCACGCCTTTCAGTAGGCGGCTTTGCGTCGCTGTCTCGCTCATCTTGCGGGCAAGACTTTCGCGCGCATTGCGCAGCGCGCCCTGCACAAGCTCTGCCTTTTCGCCGCGTTGGGGGACGATAATCTCGACCTTGCGGCCCAGTTTTTCGGCGAGCGCCTGTGACATCAGATCGTCGCTATCAAGGCCATGGGACAGGATCACCATCTTGGGCGGCTCGCGGTCGGAATAGAATTGGCCGACAAAGGCTTCTATCACCTCAGACGGGTCTTCGTCGCCGCTGATCCGGGGATAATAGTCGTGGTTACCCCAGTTCTGGTTGGCCCGGATAAAGAACACCTGCACGCAGGCCTGCCCGCCATCGATGTGCAGGCCGATGATATCTGCCTCTTCGACATACTTTGGGTTGATGCCCTGCGCTGTCTGCACTTGGGTCAGCGCCTTAATCCGGTCGCGCATGGCAGCGGCGCGCTCGAACTCCATCGCCTCGGACGCTTTGTTCATCTCGGCCGCGAGGGTTTCCTGAATGCCCTTAGTCCGCCCCGACAGAAACGCCTGCGCATCGCGGACCGAGGCTTTGTAATCTTCGGAAGTCACCAGCCCGCAGCAGGGGCCGGAACAGCGCTTGATCTGATACTGCAGGCAAGGCCGCGTGCGGGTTTCAAAGTCCTGATCGGTGCAGTTGCGCAGCAAGAACACGCGCTGCAATTGGTTCAGCGTCCGGTTCACCGCCCCGACCCCGGCGAAGGGGCCATAGTATTCGCCCTTTTCGGTCTTGGCACCGCGGTGCTTTTTGATCTGGGGCCAGTCGTGGCCGGTCGTCACGAGAATATTCGGAAAGGATTTATCGTCCCGCAGCAGCACGTTGTAGCGCGGCTTGAGCTGCTTGATCAGGTTCTGCTCCAGCAGCAGCGCCTCGGTCTCGGTCCTTGTCGTTAGGACCATCATCGCCTGCGTTTCGCGGATCATGCGAGCGATTCGGCCAGAATGCTGGCCGGGGCGGCTATAGTTACTGACCCGCGCTTTGAGGTTACGGGCCTTGCCGACATAAAGAACGCGGCTTTCGCCATCGAGCATCCGGTACACCCCGGGCGAGCTGTCCAGCGTCTTCACGAAGGCCGCGATACAGGCGTATCCGGTCAGCGGGGCGTCTACGGGAGCGTCAGTCATGGAAGTTCCGTGATTCTGGAGTGGCTGCAATGTTAACGCGGTCGAGACAAGAAGTAAGGCATCCACGGAATCTGTGGGTAACTGCGGGGGCAAATTGCTGTGAGGTCTAATTTTTCGTTACAGGCCGGGGGGTTCATCGAAATGCTTACTATTTGAGCATCTTCGGTAAGTATCTGATTTTAAGCACTTTATTTATGAATATTTTGCAAACAGCCATTCTCTATCGTAGATTGAGTGCAGCCACCTTCGATGGCTTGTCAAGGTGCACAACTTAGTCATGAACGTATTATTCAACCCCAAGGACATCCGGCGTTTGCCATGCCAAATGCTGACCGCCGTCCACGGCGATCATTTGGCCAGTGACCGCCTTGGCGTCCAGAAGGTACCCAAGCGCAGCGCAGATATCATCGGGGTCAGCACCGCGTTCCAGCACTGTCGCAGCGCGCTGGCGGTTGAAATGGTCGTCCGATTGCCGCGCGCCCTGCAGCGTTGGACCCGGCCCGATGCCGTTGACGCGCACGCGGGGGGCAAGGCCCTGTGCAGCGGTGCGGGTCAGCGCCCACAGGCCCATCTTGGCCAGCGTATAGGTCATGAACTCTGGCGTCAGCTTGTGCACACGTTGGTCGAGCATGTTGACGATCAGGCCCTGCGCGACGGGCTCGCCGCGCCCGTCCATGACCGGGTCCGGCACCTGCGCCGCAAAATGCTGCGTAAGCACAAAGGGTGCCCGCAGGTTCGAGTCAATGTGCCGGTCCCAGCTGGTCCGCGTCGCAGAGGCGATGGTGTCGTGTTCAAAGATTGAAGCGTTGTTGATCAGCACGGTCAGTGGCCCCAGGGCCTGCACGGCGCGATCAACCAAGGAATGCGCTGCGGCCTCGGTCAGCAGGTCGGCCTGCAGGGTGACGGCCTGCCGCCCCTTGGCGCGGATGAGGGCTGCGACGTCCTCTGCACCGTCCGCAGAACTGGCGTAGTGGATGGCGACGTCATGGCCGCGATCCGCCAGATACAACGCCATCGCCCGGCCCAGCCGCGCCCCTGCACCGGTGACAAGCGCGGTCACAGCAGCGTCCAGACATAGATGGCATAGGCGCTGGTCAGGCCGACGCCCCAGATTCGCGTAATGTCTGCGCGAAAGAACACCAGTGGCACCATCAGCAGTGCCGCTCCCAACATGACCCACAGATCAAAGCTAAGGAATTGCGGATCAACTTGGACCGGGCCGACGAGCGTGGC
>CAWUXN010000131.1:0-5389 GCA_963926415.1 uncultured Loktanella sp. | reverse complement strand
TCGACGTCTCGCGCGATTGGTTAGACATCCATTGCTTGCCGAATGATCACCGGTTGCGGATTGCAAACACGGCACAAGGACATGAGAAACTGGTTGGGATCGCGCATGACAGGCGCGCTCTGGGGGGGAGGGCGACGTCAGGTCTCGCCGCTATTGCGCCAAAAGGCAGTCCGTTTCAGGCTGGTCGAACCCCAGCGTGTCCAAGCGATCGGCATGATGTTCAAACCCGTCAAGCGGTGCACTTGCGATGACTGCGTTATGAGTCCCAAGTAGGATTGGTTGTCGTAATTGACCGTCCCAATTGCGGAAATTGCCGCGCACGCCTTTGTATAGATCCACAGACAGGTCTGCCGAGCGCAGCTCGTCGCCGACGGCTTGTGGCGTGATGGCTTTGGAGGCCGCAATGGCACTGACTAGGGCCTGAACGGCGGCCCAGGCGGCCCAGTCTTCTGACTCCATGTCGCGGTTTGCCAATCGGCGGAAACGCTGGTTCAACTGCGGCGCGCCGTTGCGTTCCCATGTCCAGTGCCATGCCCGGGCTATCAGCCCCTCGGCACCGACGACGAGACGCGGCTCTGCGATGGCGTATGGAACATAGCGGCCGAATTCACCCACGGCATCAATCAGCCAGACGACATCGTAACTCTCCTGCCGGGTCATCAGAAGGATATTGTTCAGGTCTCGCTGCCGGGGATCGTTACTTAAGGTGAATTCCCTGTCACCCACGATCCGCAAGCCGAACTTTGCCGCAGAATTTTGCACTGTAATAGTTTCTGCAGCGTCGTCGGGGTCTGCGCCGTGCAGGACAAGAACTCGGGTCCAGTTTTGATAGCGCAGATACTGTGCCAGCGCATCGGTCAGCATGGCGCGCGAAGGGATTGTGTGTAGCAAAGCCGGAGCGCAGTCCGCGCCGCGATACCGGTCATCGACATGCCTGATGTTGAACAGCGTCGGCATCTTGTAAGGGGAGGCTATGACGCTGTCCATGTCCTGCGCTGGCAGGTCCAGCAATATGGCAAATACGCCGTCATTTGCTAGGTCGGTTGCTGCGGCCAACATGTCGCTGCCATCTGGCAAAATGTGTTCATCAAGAAAGATCTGCACGCCCATTGCCCGACCCAAGGCGCGGGCGCTTTTTACAGCTAGTCGTGCGCCGTCGATGGGGCGCTTGCGATCGCGAAGAGACAGCCCGGTATAGCCGGGCTGTGCATCGTAATAGGCGTCGTCAGCCAACCCCAGATATGCGATGTGCACGTCCTGCTGGGCGACAGCGGGGACGGGCCAAACGAACAGGGCAAGGGCAAGACATTTAATGATCATCGATCAAGATCCCATAAGGAACGAGGCCCACGGGGATCGACGTTATCGCCTCCAGCGATTGTGTGTTGATGACAGTCAGATCGTCTGACAGACCATTTGCAACGAAAAGGCGCGACTCGTCAGCCGAGAGTTGCAGTCCCCAGGCGCGCTTGCCAACCAGCACGTAGTCAATCACGGACCGCGTCGCCACATCCACCACCGCGACCCGGTTCGCACGTCCCAGCGCGACAAAGGCGCGTGTGCCGTCGGCGGTCATGACTATATCGACGGGCGTCACCTGTTCACGGCGCAGTCCGGTCGGAGTAAAAAGGATATCGCCCACCAGCTTCAACGTCGCAACGTCAATGATGTCGACGATGCCCGCCACCTCTGCCGAGACCCATAATTCGGTCTGGTCCGGGGTCAGGGCAAACCGGCGGGGACGGGTATCGACAAGGATATCTGCCACCACCTCGTCCGCCTCCAGATCAATGACATGCACAAGATTGGCCGCTTCTGACGCAACGAAAACCAACCGTCCATCGGCTGTGACCTGCACGCCTTCCGGCTCTTCCCCTGTCTCGTAATCGGTCAAAAATTCCCCGCTCTCGACATCATAGACTGAGGCGGTCGCGTCCTCTTCGTTCGATACGATCAGGCGACGGCCGTCGGGGTGCAGATCGAACGTCTCTGGCGCGGGCACGCTGCGGATGCGCCGCAACAGGGTCAATTCGGCTGTGCTGTAGATCGCGATCTGGTCGTCGTCGGCGCAGGCCACATAAAACTCTGACCGGTCAGCGCTGAAATGCATTCCGCGTGGACGAGAACAGGTTTCTATTGTGTCCAAAAGCTTTAGGTCAGAATCAAAAATTGAGAGCGTGTCATCACGTTCATTTGACACGATAATACGACCCGAAGGTTCTGCATTCGCTATACTTGCACACCCAACCACTGTGGCTGCGATTCCCAAGCGGATCAATTGTTTAAACCCCATGACAGTGCACGACTTCCCCTAGGTAATCATAATGCTATCCTAGCGAGGATTTTTTACATATCATAGCATTTATGCTCAGCGTTGCGAGCGTCTTAAACCTGGGGAGGAGAAATCTATGACTATTCAAAAAATTTGGATCCCGCTTGCAATTGGGGCCGCGCTTTTGTCGACAACGGCCGTTGCGCAGGAAGAAGTATCGACAAGCACCCTTTATGGAGATCTCGCTAATGTAACGCAGGATATGCTTACACGCGCGGCGGGGGACGGGAATAACTTCCTGCATACTAACGGAAACTATGCGCAGACGCGCTATTATCCGTCGCGTCAGATCAATACCGACAACGTTAGCAATTTGCGGCCCGCATGGATCTTTCAGACTGAAATCGTCGACACCATGGAAACCACGCCGATCGTTGTCGATGGCGTGATGTATGTCACAACCGCCTTCAACCAAGTCTATGCGCTGGACGCAGAAACGGGCGAGCAGATATGGCACCACAAACACGACATGGGCCCAATCACGACCTATTGCTGTGGTCCCAATAACCGCGGCGTAGCGGTGGCGGGCGACCTAGTTTTCATGGGAACGCTTGATGCGCAACTAGTCGCGCTTGATTCTAAGACTGGTAAGCAGGTCTGGGCCACCCAGATTGCCGACGCCGAGCTGGGTTATTCCGAGACAATGGCCCCGACGGTCGTTAACGGAATGGTGTTGATCGGAACAAACGGTGGCGAATACGGTATCCGTGGCTTCGTCAAAGCCTTCGACATGCTGACCGGAGAGCTGAAGTGGACCTTCAACACGACCGCCGAGGATTCCCAAGGTGTCTGGGCGACGACTGATGCGACGGGCCGCGACATGCACCGCGATATTGAGGCAGAAAAAGCTGCCTATGCGGCGAATGGTGACCCGTTCGAGACCCTGGGCGGCGGCGTCTGGCAGAACCCTGCGGTCGATCTGGAAACAAACCGAGTCTATTTCGTAGTCGGCAACCCTTCGCCCGACTTGGACGGTGCGGCGCGCCCCGGTGACAACCTTTATACGGACAGCCTTGTCGCGGTCGACCTCAACACTGGCGAATACATCTGTCATTTCCAATATATCGCCCATGACGTCTGGGATCTGGATGCCGTCTCGCCGCCCATCATCACCACGGTACAAGACGCGACTGGCAATGACGTCAAAGGCATCCTGCATGGCGGCAAGACCGGCCATGTGTATGTGAACAACGCTGACGATTGCTCTATGATCCGCTACTCCGAAGCGATGGTGCCACAAGAAGATATGTGGACGCTGCCAACCGCCGAGGGCGCGCGGATGTTGCCGGGTGCGAACGGTGGTGTGGAATGGTCGCCGATGGCAATCGATCCGACCTTGCACTACTCCTATGCGATCAACCTGCATCAACCGATGACTTATACCGTGTCGTCCAGCGCTTATCCCGAAGGCAAGCTGTGGCTAGGCGGCTCGTTCGACGTGATCGCGGAAGAAGAGCAATGGGGTAACGTCACCGCTGTCGACTACAATACCGGCAAGATCGCGTGGAAAGTCCGCACAGAACAGCCGATGATCGGCGGCGTTCTCGCCACGGCGGGCGGTCTGGTGTTCACTGGTGAGGGTAATGGCTTGTTCAAGGCGTATGATTCCGCCTCTGGCAGCGAGTTGTGGCGGTTCCAAGCTGGTGCAGGTGTCAACGCACCGCCATCCAGCTACACCGTTGGCGGCAAGCAGTACATTGTCGTGGCAGCGGGCGGCAATGCTCAGCTGAACTACAAGCGCGGCAACAACATCATTGCTTTCGCGCTGGCTGACTGACCGAAGTAGCCTTTAAGATCATGGCGGGGCAGCGGGTGCCCCGCCTCAACAAACTGTGCTAGGTCATGACATGTTCCGCTCTGTATTTATGATTGCTCTTTTATCGCTTGCGACGCCCGCACTGGCTCAAGACGCCTTTGACCTGGAAGGGACCGTGCAGTTGTGCACCTCCTGCCACGGAGAGGCCGGTATCCCTGTCGATGAGGCCTATCCTATCATCTACGGCCAACAGTACTTTTACATCTATACGCAGCTCAAAGATTACGCCGCCGGACGCCGCGAGAATGACATTATGACCGGCATCGCCGCTGAATTTTCACGGGATGAAATGAAAGAGATTGCGCAATATTTTGCAGATCAGCCGTGGCCCGTTATTCAGGCACACACGCAGGATGGCGATGAGGCTCTTGCTGAACGTGGCATAGCTGGCGGTCAATGCAGTGCCTGTCACGGCAAGTGGCAAGGCGATAGCCGCATCCCGCGTCTGGCCGGTCAGCAAGTTGCCTACCTCAACCAGACCATGCTGGATTTCAAGAACGAGGTCCGCATGAACGCCCCCGATAAGACGAGCACGATGAAACAGCTTGATGACGAAACCATCGCGGCCTTGTCCCGCTATCTGGGGGCGATGTAAAACCAATCAGGGCAGCAGCGCCGCAATGTCAGGGAAACTGGCAAGGTCTGCGGCGCGCAACCCTTTCAAATCACGCCGCGCCGCGTCTGCACCTCTGGACAGCAGCAAGTTAACCATTGTTTCATGGCCACGGCCCGCTGCGATCATCAAGGCATCGCGCCCCCGATCGTCGGGGTGCGTCACGGCGGCACCAGCGTCCAGCAGGATTGTCGCGGTCGCGATGCCATCCTCTGCTGGCGCGTCATTGGCGTGTCCAGCGACCCATGACAGTGGAGTCAGATTATGCGCGTCGGTTGCAGACACGTAAGCCCCCGCCGAAATAAGCCGCGATACAATGATCGGATAGGCGCGGCCCGCAGCATAGCTTAACGCGCTTTTGCCCATAACGTCTTGCGCGTTCACCTGCGCGCCTGCGTCGAGCAGCACATTGATAATCCGCAGATCACCGTTGAAGGATGCGGCGATCAGGGGCGTAATACCTTGCTTGTCATGGGCATCGACCATAGCACCGTTGCTCAAGAGCCAATCGACCATGCGCGTGCGTCCGCTCTTGGATGCACGCAGCAGCGGCGTTGCCTCTGACAGATCGCGTAGCGTTAAATCTGCACCGGCATCAAGCAACAGTTCGGCAACGTCCACGGACCCT
>CAWUXN010000130.1:0-8803 GCA_963926415.1 uncultured Loktanella sp. | reverse complement strand
GAAAAAGCGGCTATAGACCGCCGGCTCCATACGGATCATGTTCCGGGTCGGCACCGACGCGGCTTGACCGCCTTGCGCGCCATAATGACCTGACCGCTGAATTGCCGCGCGGCCACCCCGACTGATACGCCATAGCGCAGTGCCTTACGGCCGCCCAAAGTTAGATACAAAACCGACTGCCTGTATCGACATGGACCTGACCGGCGGACAACGGTTGCGCCATGGCAATCAGATGCCGCTGCCAGACATTCGATGCGGTAGCAGGTGCCGCTAGCATCGCTGCCCCCGCCCTGGCCAGAAATGTGCGCCGTTTCATGTCCCGTCCTTTTCATCATGGATTCGGGGGACAAATTGCGCCGTTCAGGTTAATGCCGCGTTGTTCAGAACAGGAAAACCTGCGTGCCGATCGGCACCATCTCGTACAGTTCTGAAACGTTGTCATTCGTCAGTCGGACGCAGCCGGACGAAAAGCCCGTGCCAATGGTATCAGGCTGCGGCGTGCCATGGATGCGATAGTAGGTATCGACGTTGCCATCATACAGATACAGCGCGCGCGCGCCCAAAGCATTGCGCGGATGCCCGCCCGGCAGACCCTTGGCGTAGGGGCCATAAAGCTCTGGTTCCAGCCGCACCATTTTAGGCGTCGGAACCCAGCTGGGCCATTCGCGCTTGCTTTTTATAGTCAGAACGCCGGTATAGTTGCGGCCCTCAGCCCCCAGCGCGACACCATAGCGGCGCGCACGGCCATCCCCCAGCGTCCAATAAAGAAAGAAATCTTTCTTGATCACGTGGATCTGCCCAGCGGGCAGGTCGGGACTGACGTCGACCTCTTGCGGCAGAAATTGCTCTACCATGTTCGTGGGTTTGCCAAAGATGCGGGCGAGCGGATTAGCGCTGACAGTGGTTCCTGCAACGCAAATGGCGGCGCTTGCCGCGAAAGTACGACGGTTAATCATCTGAATTGCCTGACTGCTGCTGCCCGATTTCCCCGGACCATTGCGGCAGCATTACCAAATCCGTTCGATTCGGTCACTTCACGTTTTGCGGCACTGCAGTTTCCCCAGGGCAGTGGCACCTGCCCGCCACAGGTGCCATGAGCGCATCCTATGCCTTGACGCTACGCGCCTTGATCATTGCGACACCGCTTTCGCCAAGCGGCACAACCGCAAAGGGACCGCCATGGCACATATCTTCTGAATTTTGCGGGTCCATTAAGCCGGCTTGTGACAGGACACGTATGGCATGCACCTCTGCATTGTCCTGCGGGCGGTAGCCAAGAAATGACGCACGGCTATTGTTCACCGGCACGCGGTCGTTGTTCGACACGCCCCATACGATGGTGAAGCCAACCGTCGGCGTCTCGATCGCGGATTTCACCATGCGGATCAGGTCGCCGTGCGACAGCCAACTGCCAAGCGCACGGGCGTTATTGACGGTCTCTTCGCAGGAATAGATCCGCATGCAGACGCTTTCGACGCCGCGCTTGTCCCAGTAAAGACTCGCCAGATCCTCTGCAAAGCACTTGGCCAGACCATAGTAGGTGTCGGGCCGGTGCCGAGCGGTTGTATCGATAAAGTCCGTTTTGGGTTGCATCCCGACTGCGTGGATAGAGGACGCATAAACCACCCGCCGCACACCATGGCGATGGGCGGCTTCCCACACGGTATAGGCCCCGACGATGTTCGATTGCAGGATGTCGTCCCAAGGCGCTTCGTCTCCGATCGCGCCGAAGTGTACGACCATGTCGGCGCCTTCCATCACATCCATGACCTGATCCAGATTGGACAAGTCGGCCTTGGCATAGGTCTCGTTCGGGCCAAGGCCTGCGATGCTGTCTGCGATATCCGTGGTCACCAATTCCCTGCACATTTCGGCGAGGGGTTTGCGGAGCACGCTGCCCAGTTTGCCGGCGGCCCCCGTCAACACAATCTTGTTCAGCATGAGTGTAGTCCTTTAGATAATGGCTTTTTCGATGATGGTTTGGCCGGTCGCGATACGGCCATAGCCCAGCGGCGACAGATCCAGCGTGCGATAGGCACCGTGGGTGATCCATTCCGCCATGCCCCGGCCCAGCGCGGGCGCGTGTTGCAGCCCATGGCCAGAAAATCCGTTGACGCAGATGAAGTTCGCGACCTGCGGATGCGGCCCAACAATCGCGTTCTGGTCCAGTGTGTTGTAATCATAATGGCCGACCCATTCGTTCACCAGCTTGATCCGCTCGAACGCGGGGATGCGGGTCGCAATGGCGGGCCAGACCTTGTCCATCCAGACCGACGGATCGGACGAGAAGTCATCGGGTGCAACCGCAGGGTCATCGTCCGGCGTCGCCCCGGCCATATAAAGGGCACCATCGGTACGCATATGCACGCCGGACGGATCGATGGTCAAAGGCAGGTCTCGGTCCAGCGGCACCTCTGCCCGAAAGACGTAGGTATAACGCTTGCGTGGCTCGACCGGCAGGGCGATGCCCACCATAGCCGCCGTCATTGCACCCCGTGGGCCAGTCGCGTTCACCAGCCAGCCACAACTGATAGTGTCCCCGCTTTTCAGCTGCGCTGCGGTAATCCTGTCGCTGCTTTGTGTCAGGCCGACGACCTCGCCCTGAATAAACGTGACACCTAGCCGCCGCGCACCGCGCCGCCACCAGTCGAACAAGGTGCCGCCGTCAAAATAGCCCTCGTTTACCGTGTTGTGGTTCGCGGCGATGATCCCATCCAGATTGAAGAATGGATAGGCGACGGCGATCTGGTCCGGCGTCAGATGCTGCGTGCCGGCACCCAACCCCGCCTGCACCTGCTGGCTGGCCTTGAGCGTTGCGGCAAAGGCGGGCGTGTCGGCCAGATACATATAGCCAAAACTGTGCAACCGCAGGGCCGGTGCATCCTCCATCCCGCTGCGCGCGCGGAAATTCAGGATATAATCAGCCCCGTGTTGCGACATCTGGATGTTCAGCGGCTCTGAAAACTGCTGCCGGATGCATGAATTTGTGTGCGACGTGGCGGCGTGCGCGTAGGTTGGGTCACGCTCTATCACCGCGATAGTGCCATCAAAGGCTGGGTCTGTTGCCAGATGAAACGCAACCGATGCGCCGTACATGGCACCTCCGACGATCACTACATCATATTGGGCGGTCATGAGGTCATCGTCACACCCGCCGCCTTCATTCCGTCCAAGGCCGCGTCTAGCGATCCGTCAACATCAATAGCGCGGGACAGAAGGGTGCGGACCGTCACGTCGAACCCCAGCTTTGTCGCGTCCACCGCCGAATAATTGACGCAGAAATCCAGAGCGAGGCCGACCATCGTCAGCGTTGTGATCCCCCGTGTCCGCAAATACCCCTCGAACCCCGTCGGGGTTGTGTGGTCGTTTTCAAAGAACGCAGAATAACTGTCAATCGCCGGGTTATAGCCTTTGCGGATGATCAGATCGCCGTCGGTGCGCAAGTCCCGATGAAACGCAGCCCCGGGGGTGCCCTGAATACAGTGGTCAGGCCAAAGCACCTGCGGACCATAGGGCATGTCCACGACCTGCATCGGCGCGGCACCGGGATGACTGCTGGCAAAGGACGAATGCCCCCTTGGATGCCAGTCCTGCGTCAGGATCACGGTCTGGAAATCCGCCATCAGCGCGTTGATGCCGTCCACGATGTCATCGCCGCCCGTCACGGCCAGAGCACCGCCGGGACAGAAGTCGTTCTGCATGTCGATGACGATCAAAGCGTGGGACTGGGGCTGCATCGCGGTGCCTTTCAAAGGAGTACCCAATGCGTAAAACCCCGCTACCGTCCGGTCAATCGCTGTGACGGTTGATGCCGTCAACGCTTTGGGCTAGCAGCGGCGCTTCGCATGCAGAGGAAGCAGTCATGGCCACGCTTGGGATAGACTTTGGCACATCGAACACCGCTGCCGCCGTTATGGCCGGCGACACAGTGTTCCGCATTCCAGTAGAGCCGGGGCGCGAAACCCTCCCGACATCGCTGTTCTTTGACATGGACCGCAAGCGCACCTTGATTGGCAGCGCGGCGAATGCCGCCCTGATCGAAGGGCGCGAAGGGCGCTTTATGCGAGCGCTGAAATCGGTGCTGGGCACGCCGCTGATGCGCGAACAGCGGCAGATCGGTTATGAGAAGATGACCCTGCTGGATGTCGTCGCACGTTTTGTATCCACCGTGCGCACCCGCGCCTACGACGCCACACGCCTAGATTTCGATACCGTGCTGTCAGGTCGCCCTGTGCATTTCCACCCCGACCCCGCCCGCCATGCGCAGGCACAGATCGACTTGGCCGAAGCGTATCAGATCGCGGGTTTCAAGACGGTCAAGTTCCTGCCAGAGCCAGAAGCTGCCGCCCTAACCGCCGGTCCACTGGAAGACGGACAACTGGGCCTGATCGTCGATATCGGCGGCGGCACGTCTGACTTTACGCTGTATCGCCAGAACGCCGGGCAGATCGACGTGCTGAACAGCCACGGCGTGCGCATCGGCGGCACGGATTTTGACCGACTGCTGTCGCTGGCCCATGTCATGCCCTTGCTGGGTCGTGGCGGCGATGTGCGAAACGCATTTGGCAGTGGCACAACAACTGCGCCCAATGCGATCTTCAACGACTTGGCGACGTGGGAAAAGATCGCGTTTCTTTATACCGCAGAAACGCGCCGCCTTGTCGCCGATCTGCTCAAGATGGGCGTCGATCAGACCGCGTTTGGCCGGCTGGAAGAAGTCATCGCCATGGAACTTGGCCACGACGTCGCCTTTGCTGTCGAGGCAGGCAAGATTGCCGCGAACGATCATCCGCAAGGCGTCATCGACCTGAAGGCGCTGGAAAAGGGTCTATCTGTGCCGCTGAGCGCGACAGAACTGAGCGACACGCTTTCCGACATGACGAATGCCATCAAGGTTGCCTCATGGGAAACACTGGGCGACACTGCGCCGCGCGACGTCGCCGCGGTCGTCTTTGTCGGCGGGTCCAGCCTGATGGGAACGGTCACGCAGGGTATGACTGATCTGTTCCCGCAGGCGCGGCAGATGCGGGCGCAAGCGTTCACGGCAGTGTCAGACGGCCTTGCCATGGCAGCCGCGCGCCTGACTTGAAGCCCGCGCGCGGCGCGCGTATGTCAAAGCCATGTTTACCGTCGCCGCGCTATACCGATTCTCCCGCTTTCCAGATCCCGCGTCCCTGCGGCAACTGTTGTTTGACCTATGCCAGCAGCACGGCGTCAGCGGCACGCTGTTGCTGGCGGGCGAGGGTGTGAACGGCACCATCGCCGGATCGCGTGCCGGAATCGACGCCGTGCTGGCTCACCTGCGCGCCCTGCCCGGCTGCGCCGGTCTCGAGCACAAGGAAAGCACGGCAAGCGAACAGCCCTTTAACCGGATGAAGGTCCGCCTGAAGCGAGAGATCGTGACGATGGGCCAGCCCGACGTCGACCCGCTGCAGGGCACGGGCCATTATGTCGCTCCAGCTGATTGGAACGCGCTGATCACCGCGCCAGATGTGGCCGTGATCGACACCCGCAACGATTACGAAGTCGCAATCGGCACCTTTGACGGTGCGGTCGATCCGCAGACCAAGAGTTTTCGCGAGTTTCCTGCCTGGTGGGAGGCGAACAAGCACCGTTTTCACAACAAGCGGATTGCCATGTTCTGCACCGGTGGCATCCGCTGCGAGAAATCCACGAACTATCTGCGCGGTCAAGGCGTCGAGGAGGTTTACCACCTGCAGGGCGGCATCCTGAAATACCTCGAAGAGGTTCCGCAGGACGACAGCACCTGGCAGGGGGAATGTTTCGTCTTTGACGGCCGGGTCAGTGTCGGCCATGGCCTGACTGAAGGCCCGCATATCCTATGCCACGCCTGCCGCCGCCCCCTGCTGCCTGCAGACCGCGACCATCCTCAGTATGAAGAAGGCGTCGCCTGCCATCATTGTTCCGATCACACGTCAGAGGATGACAAGAACCGGTTCCGCGAACGTCAACGCCAGATTGCCTTGGCACGTGGCCGGGGCGAACGGCACATCGGCACGCTGTGACAGGTTTGCGTCGCTATCAGGACACGGGCCTTGCCCTGACCATCGGCGTGCTGTCCGGCTTGCTAGGTTACTTCATCGGGATGCCGCTGCCCTGGATGCTGGGGCCAATGATCGGCACGACCATCGCCGCAATGCTGCGTTTGCCCGTGCGCGGGCCGGGCAAGCTGCGCCCCTTCGTCATTCCGGTCATCGGAGTCCTTCTTGGGTCTGGCATCACGGCGGATCTTTTTGGCCAGCTTGGCAGCTGGGCGCTCACGCTGATTTTGCTGCCCCTGTTTTTGTGTGCAGCTGCCGCCGTGTCCTATGCCGTCTATCGCAAACTGGGCGGCTATGATCAGGTGACGGCCTTTTACGCCGCCATGCCCGGCGGGTTGAACGAAATGCTGCTACTGGGGAGCGCTGCTGGCGGCAACGAAAAGAAGATCGCCCTGGCCCATGCTGCCCGCGTCTTTCTCGTCGTCGTGCTGGTCGTCGCCTATTTTGGCATTGTGCTTGGGGTCCGCTCTGACGCGGGTGGGAGCGGGTTCGTGCCGTTATCGGCGCTTTCGGTCGTCGACTACCTGATCCTGGCCGCCTGCGCCGCGCTGGGCTCTGTCGGGGGAAAATTGCTGAAACTTCCCGCAGCCCCCGTCTTTGGCCCGATGATCCTGTCGGGTATCGTCCATGTCGCGGGCATGGTGCATACGGCACCGCCCTCTATAATCATCATCACCGCGCAGATCGTCATCGGCACCATCATCGGTGCCCGATTTGTCGGATCGACAGTCGTGGAAATTCTACGCGACCTCGGCATCGCGGCTGTCGCAACGGCGGGTATGCTGGTGATCGCGGTGATCTTTGCCGAAGGCATCGCGGTGTTCATGGGGATGCCACTGTCACAGGCGTTTCTGGCCTATTCCCCTGGCGGTCTGACTGAAATGTCGTTGCTGTCTTTGACGCTGGGACAGGACTTTGCCTATGTCTCTGTCACTCACATCATCCGCATCACGCTGATCATCGCCATCGCCCCCACGGTGTTTCGCTGGGTGCTGCACCGGACCTGACCCTGTTGCGCCAATGACGCGGTTTTCTGCAGCGGCATATAACACCTTTGCACCGCGACTCTGGCGGCATTACCTGTAGGCCAAATGACCCACGGGGCACTGCCATGTTCGAACGTATTGTTTCCCTTTTTCACGCCGAAAAGGCCAAGCCCGTGCTGCCGGAGGTCGACGCCCGTCATGCGCTTGGCACCTTGATGGTCCGCGCCGCGAAGGTCGACCGCGCCTATCTGTTCGAAGAGGTCGAGGAAATCGACCACGTGCTCGCGCATATGTACGACCTGAACAAGGTCGAGGCCGCCAAGATGCGTGCCCGCTGCGAGAATCTGGAGCGCGCCATGCCTGACACCGACACACTGGCCCGCGTCCTGCACGACGCCATTCCGCTTGCCGAACGCGAGGCGGCCGTGAAATCTCTGTGGGCCGTGGTCCTTGCCGATGGCAGCGAGCAGCCGGAGGAGGGCGAGTTTCTGCATCAGATCGAAAAGACGCTTGGCATTTCGCCCAAACGCGCGATGCACATCCACGCCGCCGCAGCGGTCGAAGCCGGGCAGCTTTAAGGCAGAGGCACTCCGTCGATCAAATCCTCGATCAGGACAGAGATCATCTCTGCCCGGTTTGACACGCCGGCCTTGCGATAGATCGCGGCAGACTGCGCCTTGACCGTGCCGGGGGCCGTCTGGCGCAGCGCAGCGATATCCCCGACGGACACGCCCTTGACCGACATCAGGGCCACATCACGCTCTGCCGAGGTCAGCCCCCAGCGCCTGAACTGGTCGTCCATCAAGTTGGCAAAGGCACCGGTCGCGGCGTCCAGCTTACGTTCCACGTGGCTGTTGCGATGCAGCAGATCGCGATATTCCCGCAAGATGAAGACGATGCTGAGCGCCAGACCAACGACTCCAATCGCCTCTGCTGCGGTCATCCGGTCGGGATTCGACAGCTCTGAAGAGACATCGATCACGAACATGACTAAACAGACCGCCTGAACGGCAGCAGCGCCCAGAAACAGGGCGCTGCGCAGGCGGACTCGGGTGTTTTCAGTCTGCGGTAGGATCATGCCTGTCCTTGTGACCGTGTATCATTGCAGCGACAAGGTTTTCCTTGTGGCGCAGGCTGGCGATCACGACACCGGCAAGGTGCAAAGCAATCAGCGCCAGCAGGCCGTTCACCAGGCCCTTGTGCCAGTGTTCGATCCAGTCCTGCCCAAAATACCGGTCCATTCCCATCATTATGCCCGTCGTGCAAATGCCAGACAGCAGCGTAAGCAGCGCCACGATCATCGCAGCCCCTGCGGGGTTATGTCCCAGCGTCCGCCATTCCCGGCCCCGCGACATGGCAAACAGATAGCGGATCAGGCGGCGGGGGCCGGGGATGAAGTCGGCCCATCGGGCGTGACGCGTGCCGATCAGGCCCCAGACCAACCGAAACACGATCAGACCCATCACGACATAGCCGATCCGGCGGTGCAGCCACCGCGGATCGACCAGAAACCAGGCGCTGGCGACGGATGCCACCAACGACCAGTGGAACAGACGCACGCCAAGATCCCAGACTTTCACGCGGGATGGGGACGGATTGAAAGATGTAGACATCATGGCGTGCGCTCCTTGCGGCGATCAGGCGTCGATGCGGCCCAGTTCTTCGCCGGTCGTCGGGTCAAAGAAGACCTCCATATTGGTGCCGTCCAGCGTGCCGTAGATTTCGTTGCAATTGCCGTCGTTGATCTTGAACGAC
>CAWUXN010000129.1:0-3534 GCA_963926415.1 uncultured Loktanella sp. | reverse complement strand
GTTGCGACGTTGATGGCAAAGCGCAGGTCCCCGGTCGCAAACCACCAGCCCGTGAACGCGGCCAGCGCCAGCCCGTGCACTGCCGGCGCATAGATTCGGGCGGCGCGGTCGGCCAGCGCGGTATAGCCATTGCGCGCGTTTTCCGCTGTTTCGACAAGCGCGGCCATGCGGCGCAGGGACGTATCGGTGCCATCGCAGATCGACCGCAGGCGAAGGGGCGCGGTCAGGTTGATCTCTCCTGCCTGAAGGGTTGCGCCGGATTGTAGGGTCACCGCGGCGCTTTCGCCGGTCAGGATCGACCGGTCCATCAGGGCAGAGGCGGACAACAGCACACCGTCGATGGGCACACGGGAACCGGTTGGCACCAGTACGATGTCACCCATGCGCAGATCGGACGCGGGCACGGTTTCACTTTGTGCGCCATCGACACGCATCGCTGTCTGAACCTCTAGCGCGGCAAGTTCACGCGCGGCGGACCGGGCCGTGCTGCGGGTGCGGTGATCCATATAGCGGCCGATCAGCAAGAAAAAGGTCAGCGATAGCGCTGCGTCGAAATAGGCATGCGCACCGCCCGACAGAGATTCAAACAGCGACATGCCCGACGCCAGCAGGATCGCCAGCGAAATCGGCACATCCATGTTCAGCCGCCCCGCACGCAGGGCCGTCATAGCCGAAATAAAGAACGGCTGCCCCGCATAGGCGACCGTCGGCAAGGCGATCATGGCCGAGATCATGTGGAACATGTCCCGCGTCGCGCCGCTGGCACCCGACCAGATCGCGACCGACAGCAGCATAACATTCATCATCGCGAAACCGGCCACGGCCATCCGCATCAGCAGAGCGCGCCCTTGGGCATCGCGCGCGGCCTCTAGCCGGGCGATGTCGAGCGGATAGATGTCGTAACCCATGGCAGTCACGGCGGATTGTATCGCCTCGGGGTCAACCTGACCGGCGACCGACAGACGCTTCATCGACAGGTTCACGCGCACGGACGCTACGCCGTTCAGGTGGGACAGGCCGCGCTCGATCTTGCCGATGCAGGCGGCGCAGGTGACGCCGGGCACGGAAAACTGCAGCGCTGGCCCCTGTGCGGTCTGCGCCGCCAACGAAGCCGAGGCGCAGGCGGGGCAGCCAGAAATCACGGCAGCACGCGCACGATCACGCGCTGCTGAAAGAGCGTGCCGTCGTTTGCGCGCAGCTTGACGCGCAGGTTCCAGTTGCCACCGCCGCCACTAGCGATCGTCGCCCGAAGGGCTGTACCATCAAAGTGGAAATCCGGCGTCTGGTCGCGTTGCACGCTGGTCGCGCGGCCAAAGATCGCCTCTTCTACCACCGGGGCGATGGTCTGGCCGTCTTGCACAATGGTCAGGGCCAGCTGGTTTCCCTGCAACGTAGCCGCAACGTCCCACCCTAGCGCCACTTGCGCATTGCGGTCAGCGTCAAAGGTCTGGCTGGCGACGTAAGAGTTCTTGACCTCCAGCCCCGGAAAGGTCCTCACGGCCTGCACTGCGAGTGTCAGGTTCACGGCGATGATGACCCCGAAGGCCATGACAAAGACGCCAATCACGTGCCAGCCTGTGATTTCGCGTGTCATTGTTCTCTCCCGTTGAATGTCGTGGCTTGGCTTGCGCGGTCGTTAGTGGACAGATCCTCGACCCAGAAGCGCAAGGGCGAGTCGTGGGCCTTGCCCGCGGGATCGCCAGCCCGGGCGGTCACATAGACGCGCTGCGTCAGGCTGGTGTCGGCGGGGACGTTGACGGTCAGTCCGCGATCAGGGTTCCCCTCTAGGTCGATGCGCAACACGGTGTCGGCTGTCAGGCTAAGGCGGAATTCGGCGTTGGTCCCGGATTTATTGCGCAGCCGCACGTCATAGATGTTGCGGATCGCGCCATCTGACTGGACCACATAGGTCGGGTTGCGGACCGGGCTGACCGTCAGCTCGATTGGCGAGCGGATGAACAGCGCGTACACCAGCCCGACGCCGATGGCAGCCCACAGGATGGTATAGACGATCGTGCGGGGCCGCAGGATGTGCTGCCAGATTGGGCGCGGCGGCTTGCCCGCACGTTCGCGCGGCTCGTCCGTCAGGGCCATGTAGTCGATCAGCCCGCGCGGTTTGCCGATGCGGTCCATCACGTCGTCGCAGGCGTCGATGCACAACGCGCAGGTGATGCACTCCATTTGCTGCCCGTCGCGGATGTCGATACCCATCGGGCAGACATTCACGCAGGCCATGCAGTCGATGCAATCGCCCTTGGTGGCGACCGGATCATTGCCATCATGCAACGCCTGCGCCAGATCGGGGACGTGATCGGGGTGAGTGTCGGCGCGTTTCCCTTTGCCGCGCGGCTCTCCGCGCCAATCGCGGTAGGCGACGGTCAGGGTGTCAGGGTCCATCATCGCGGACTGGATGCGCGGCCAGGGGCACATGTAAATGCAGACCTGTTCGCGCATGAAGCCACCAAAGACAAAGGTCGTCGCGGTCAAAATGGCGATCGTGATATAGGCTGCCGGGTGCGCGGTGCCCAGCAGTAAATCGCCCAGCAGCGTCGGTGCGTCGGTGAAATAGAACACCCATGCGCCGCCCGTGGCCAGCGCGATCCCCAGCCAGACGGTCCACTTGACGCTGCGCAGCCACGCTTTGTGCGCCGTCCATTTGGCATTGTGCAGTCGGACGCGGGCATTGCGGTCACCTTCAATCCAGCGCTCGACTAGGATGAACAGATCGGTCCAGACGGTCTGCGGGCAAGTATAGCCGCACCAGACGCGTCCCAGCGCCGAGGTAAACAGGAATAGCCCAAGGCCCGCCATGATCAGCAGGCCTGCGACGAAATAAAATTCGTGGGGCCAAATCTCGATCCAGAAAAAATAGAAGCGCCGGTGCGCCAGATCGACCAGAACGGCCTGATCGGGCATGCTGGAACCGCGATCCCAGCGCAGCCAAGGCGTGATGTAGTAGATGCCTAGTGTCAGCGCCATGATCCACCATTTCAGGCGGCGAAAGGCACCACTGACGCGGCGGGGAAAGATCGGCTCGTGCGGTGCGTAGAGGGACGGTGTAGACATGAGAAACCTGAACTATTGCCCCTTGGTGAATAGGCGCAATCAGGCGACTCCTTCTTTGATGTGAATCAAAGCCGCCCCCGAAGTGATCGGAGGGGCGACGTGTTGACGCGTGTGATTACTTTGGCGCTTGTTCGCCGCCGCCAAGGCTGTGGACATAGACGGCCACCGCATCGACATCGACATCCGACAAGCGCTGGCCCCAGGCCGGCATGACCCCGAACCGTGCCTGCGACACAGTCTGTGTCAGGCCGGCAGGATCGCCGCCATAAAGCCAGATCGCGTCGGTCAGGTTCGGCGCACCCATGTCGCGGTTGCCGCGGGCATCATCGCCGTGACAGGCCGCGCAGTTTTCCGAAAATAGGGTTGCACCTGCCTGCGCCAGCGCCGGATCCTCTGCCAGGGCGGACAGGCTGCCGACATAGGCCACGACAGAAGCGATTTCCTGCTTGCTAAGGATGTCGCCGAAGG
>CAWUXN010000128.1:0-5340 GCA_963926415.1 uncultured Loktanella sp. | reverse complement strand
TGGGGCGCGGTATCGTGCACTGGATGCCGACGTTTCTGTTCGTGCTGACGTGGGTCGGCACCGCCGCAATGCTGTGGGTTGGCGGGCAGATCATCGTGCATGGTCTGGGACAGCTGGGCTGGCACCTGCCAGAGGAGATCGTTCACGGCTGGGCCGTTGCGGTCGGTCATATGGTGCCTGAAAATTATACCGGTGCCGTCGAATGGATTACGACCGCATTCTGTGACGGTGTGCTTGGCGTCTTGCTGGGCATGCTGATCATCCCGCTGGTGAGTTTTGTCATCGCACCTCTATACCGCGCCGTGCGCCCCGCATGATCAATCTGGCCCTGCTTGGTACGCGCCTGCTGACCGGGGCCTTGCTGGTGGGCGCAGCTTTGCAAAAAACGATCTCTCCCGGTGATGCGGGCGGGGTACAGGTGGGGACAGGGCTGCCCTTCATGCTGGTCTGGCCCGCGCTGTTCTATGATGCGCTTGCAGGGCTGGCGTTGTGGCTGGGCGTGGCGGTGCGTCCTGTCGCCGTATCTGCGGCGGCCTATTGCGCGTTCGCCAGTTTCTTTAACCTGAACTTCTTTCTGACCGCCGGCTATCCATGGCAGATGATCATCTTCGTCAAGAACTGGGCGATTGCAGGCGGGCGGCTCGCGCTCGCCGTGGCAGGGTCAGGCGCATGGGCGCTGCCGGCGGATAAACCATGAGCGCCATTTTAAAAGAGCTTTACGGCGGTACCTCTGACCGCGCTGTCAACTTTCGCTATGGCCTGTTGGCGTTCGATCTGGTGACGGTGCTGTTCGTCATTGTCACGTCATTCTTCGAGCGCAGCACATGGATCTTTGTGCTGGATCTGATTTTTGGCACCGTAATCCTGCTGGATTTCATCGCCCGCGCCTGGATCGAGGATCACCGCCTGCGTGCCATGCTGCGCCTGACAACCTGGGCCGACATTGCAGCGATCATTAGTTTTCTGGCCCCCGTTATGACGGGGCAAGCGCTGGCCTTTCTACGTGTGCTGCGCACCATGCGTCTGCTGCGCAGCTACGATCTGCTGTACAGGTTGCGCAAGGACTCTAAATGGTTCCGCGAGCGCGAGGATATCATCCTTGCTGTGACCAACCTGATAGTCTTCCTGTTCGTGATGACCGGGTTGATCTATGCCAGCCAAGTCAATGTGAACGACCAGATCAACAACTATGCCGACGCGTTCTACTTCACCGTTACGACCCTGACGACGACGGGCTTTGGCGATATAACGCTGCATACGACATGGGGCCGGATGCTGGCAGTGGCCGTGATGATCTTTGGCGTCTCGCTATTTTTGCAGATGCTGCAGGTCCTGTTCCGCCCGCCCAAGGTGCGTCACGAGTGCGCGAACTGCGGGCTTGTCCTTCACGACGCTGATGCGGTCCATTGCAAACACTGCGGCGAAACCATCTACATTCAGACTGAAGGCGCGATCTGACGACGGTACGTCCTTCCTCCCTTTTTTCTCGTCAAAAATATCCCTGGCGTGCGGGGGCCGCGCCCCTGCGGATCGGCCCGGCGCAGCCGGGTCGATCCATTCCAAGCTACAAACGCAAAAGGGCGCGCCTCAGCACGCCCTCTCACCAATTAATCAAAAAAGATCAGAGCAGAGTCTTCGCCTGAGCCACCACGTTTTCTGCGGTTATGCCGAACTTTTCATACAGCACCTCGGCCGGGGCAGAGGCACCAAAGCCCTCCATCCCGACAAAGGCCGCCTTCTTTGCGTTGCCGCGCTCGCCCATCAGTATCATGTCCCAGGACTGGCGCACGCCAGCCTCAATCGCGACGCGGACGGGACCTGCCGGCAGTACCTTGCGGCGTGTCGCCTCGTCCTGAGCTAGGTACAGTTCCATGCAGGGCATGGACACTACGCGGGTGCCGATGCCTTCGGCTTGCAGCGCGTCACGGGCGGCAAGAGCGATTTCGACCTCGGACCCTGTGGCGATCAGGATGACCTGACGCTTGCCTTCCGCGTCTGCCAGAACATAGCCGCCTTGGGCGGTCATGTTCTTGTTGGTATGCGTCGTACGTACCGTCGGTAGGTTCTGCCGGGACAGGGCCAGCACAGACGGCGTGCCGGTGGCGGTTAGCGCCAGTTCCCACGCTTCTGCCGTCTCAACCGAGTCGGCGGGGCGGAAGACGTTGGTGTTCGGCGTCGCGCGCAGCATCGACAGATGCTCGACCGGCTGGTGGGTTGGGCCGTCTTTGCCAAGGCCGATGGAGTCGTGGGTCATGACGTAGACCGCAGGCACGCCCATCAGGGCCGATAGGCGCATCGCGCCGCGGGCGTAGTCGGTGAAGCACATGAACGTGCCGCCGTAAGCGCGTGCCCCGCCGTGCAGGGCCATACCGTTCATCGCCGCCGCCATGCCGTGCTCGCGGATGCCGTAGTGGATGTAACGGCCCTTGCGGTTGTCCGGGGTAAAGACGCCCATGTCGGCGGTCTTGGTGTTGTTGGATCCGGTCAGGTCGGCCGATCCGCCAATGGTTTCGGTCATGATCGGGTTAATCACGGCCAGCACGTTCTCGCTCGACTTGCGGGTGGCGACGGACTTGGCTTCTTCGCAGGCCTGTTTTTTGAAGGCGCGAATGGTGGACGCTAGCTTTTTCGGGGCTTCGCCGTGCTGTGCGCGCTCGAACTCGGCCTGCTTGGCGGCAGACAGCTTTTGCACACGCTCGTGCCATGCGGCATGGGCGGCCTTGCCGCGCGCTGCGGTGGTTTCCCATTGGGACTTGATCTTGGCGGGCACTTCGAATGGGCCGGTTGTCCAGCCGTAAGCTTCTTTGGCGGCCTTCATCTGGTCCGCGTCGGTCAGCGCGCCGTGACCCTTGGACGTATCCTGCGCCGCGTGACCCAGTGCGATGTGGGTCTTGCAGGCGATCATCGACGGGCGCGGATCGGCCTTGGCGGCGACGATGGCGGCCTCGATCGCGTCCGGGTTGTGACCGTCGATGGCCTGCACATGCCAGCCAGAGGCGGCGAAACGGGCCATCTGGTCGGTCTTGTCGGCGATTGACACCTTGCCGTCGATGGTAATGTCGTTGTTGTCGAAGAACACGATCAAGTGCGACAGCTCTTGCATGCCAGCCAGGCCGATGGCCTCTTGGCTGATGCCTTCCATCAGGCAGCCGTCGCCGGCCATGACGTAGGTGTTGTGGTTAACGATCGATGTGCCCCAGGTCGCGCGCTGAATTTCTTCAGCGATGGCGAAACCGACGGAATTGGCGATGCCCTGACCCAGCGGGCCGGTGGTGACTTCGATGCCGCGGCCGTGGCCGTATTCTGGGTGGCCTGCGGTGCGTGAACCCCACTGGCGGAAGTTCTTGATCTGCTCCAGCGGGAAATCTTCATAGCCCGTCAGGTGCAGCAGCGCATACAGCAGCATAGAGCCGTGGCCTGCGGACAGGATGAACCGGTCCCGGTCGGGCCAATGCGGTGCGGTTGGATCAAAGTTTAGGTGGTTAGTGAACAGAACCGTCGCCACATCCGCCATGCCCATCGGCATGCCAGAGTGGCCAGAGTTCGCGGCAGCGACCGCGTCCAATGTCAGGGCGCGAATGGCAGCGGCTTTCATCCAATGTTCGGGATGTGCGTTGCGCAGGGCAGTGAGATCCATGGGGCAAAGTCCTGTTCTAAGGTGTAACACGGGGTTGATAGCGTCATAACAGGGCAGGACCGGAGTTCAAGCTGTGCTAAAATGACGGCGCGGCGTTTGTAGGGGCGTTGCGGATCGCTTAAACTTTGTGAAATTAGCACGATTCGCGCGCACAGGCGCGAGGACGGGACAGGAACGGCGCATGGATGACATCAAAGCCTTGGAAGCGCGGATCACCGACGCGCTGGACCGCATCGGCGTGCGGCTTGCTCAGCCCGTAGCTCAGGGGCCAAGTGTCGCAGAGCTGACGGCGCAGCTCCAAGAAGAGCGCTTTGCCAATGCCCAGCTGGAAGAGCGGGTCAATCAGCTCAAGGCGCGGCAGGACGGGCATGTCGCAGACATAGAGGGCCGCATCAAAGAGCAGGCGGCGCAGATCGCGGCGCTGGACGCCGAGATGCAGCAGCTGCGCGGATCGAACGCGGACCTGACCGAGGTCTGTGCCAAACTGCGAAGCGCTGCGACTGAAGGCGTAGTCGATGCAGAGCTGATTAACCGCGCGCTGATGGCAGAAGTCGATGGCTTGACCTCGCAGCGCAGCGCCGAGGCGGCCGAGGTCGAGGCTATCTTGGCGGACCTGAAACCATTGTTGCAGCAGGAGGCGTAAGCCATGCCACAGGTCGAAATCACGATCGGCGGACGGACTTTTGAGGTCGCCTGCCAAGAGGGTGAAGAGCAGTATCTGATCTCTGCCGCCACGATGCTGGACGCCGAAGCGGCGCATCTGTCGGCCCAGATCGGCCGGATGCCAGAGTCGCGGATGCTGCTGATGGCAGGCCTGATGCTGGCAGACCGCACCGCCGGGCTGGAAGATCAGGTCCGCGAAAACGAGCTGGAACTCACAGGACTGCGCGCACAGATCGCAGAGCTCGCAGCACGTCCTGCCGCCCGGATCGAGGTGCCTGTCATCCCGCAGGAAATCCATGATGGTATGGCTGAAATTGCCGCCCGCGCCGAGGCGCTCGCGGATCAGGCAGACGCGCAGGCCTGACGTCAAGTTGGGCTGCTTTCCCACGGGTGTCGCATATAAAAATGGTTTTTCTGACAGGTGCCGTCGCTCTGTGCTTTGGCGTAGGGAGAGGTGCCCATGCGGCGGACACATCTACGCTGCGCTATATCTGTGAACGCGGGGTTGAAATCCCGGTGGTCGATATCAAAAGGAAGGCAGCGCGCAGGGCATTGCCGTGATTTTTGTCGAAGGACGGATGATCAACTAGGAGGCACGACAGAAGCCGCCTGCGGCGTAAGTTACCTGTTTCCAAATGACGGGTCAGACTATGTCTGTGGACCCATTAGGGCACGGCGCAGCTGACCTGGTATGATGTAGAGGTCAAAGAAGAAGTGACACTTTACGCCTTTTGCAAGGAATTCTGAAGCGAAGCGAGGGCGGGGGTATCATGGGCAATTTACGATTCTGACAAGCGGTCAGACATGCTGCCTTAGCGCAGAGCGTAGGTCACGGCGATGAAGTTGCCGACGACCAGTCCCCCCTTGTCGTATAGGACCAGCGAGGCCAGGTGATCGTCCGCCAGTGGCAGGCCCAGAACAATAGCGGGGTCTTTGCCTGCGTCGACGATGTAGGGGGGCAGACTGGCGTTAGTCATCATCTCGCGCAAGATATCGACCTGCGCTGCGACGTCCGCTTGCGTCAGGCAGTCATAGAGCGT
>CAWUXN010000127.1:0-3032 GCA_963926415.1 uncultured Loktanella sp. | reverse complement strand
CCTTTTCGTTTTAGGTAGGTCGCGTCAGAACGCCTTGAAGGTCAGCGTTGTCAGGGTGCGTTCGATCCCTTTTATGCCGGCGACGCTTTCGTTGATGAAATGGCCAACATCGCGCCCGTCGGGCACATAGGCCTTCATCAGCAGGTCGAAATCGCCGCTGGTGGAATAAAGCTCTGAGTGGATTTCGCGCAAGGCGATCGCGTCAGCCACGTCATAGGTGGTGCCTGGGGTGCAGCGGATCTGGACGAAAACGCAGGTGGTCATGGGGCGGGCCTTTCTCTGGAATTGCGCCGAACTTGCACCACAGGGGCAACGGGCGCAATCCGTGCCTTGGCGCAGGCCCCGCCCCTGTCTATAAGGCCCCAAGACATAAGGGAGACGCCGATGCGCACCGCCAACATCACCCGCCAGACTGCCGAGACGCAAATCAGCGTAACGCTGAACCTTGACGGTACGGGCGTCTATGACAACCAGACCGGCATCGGGTTCTTCGACCACATGCTGGACCAGCTGTCGCGTCACGCGCTGATCGACATGACAATCCGCACCACGGGCGATCTGCACATCGACGATCACCACACGGTCGAGGATACGGGCATCGCCATAGGTCAGGCTTTGGTGCAGGCGCTTGGCGACAAGCGCGGTATCCGCCGTTACGCCGATTGCCACCTGGCGATGGACGACGCGCAGGTGCGCTGTGCGCTGGATCTGTCGGGGCGGCCCTATCTGATCTGCAACCTTGATCTGCCCTTCGGCAAGATCGGGCCGAGCTTTGATACCGAGCTGGTGCGCGAATTCTTTCAGGCGCTGTCTACGCATGGCGGCATCACGCTGCAGATCGACCGGCTGCACGGCTTTAACGCGCACCACATCACCGAGGCGGCGTTCAAATCCGTAGCCCGCGCCCTTCGCATGGCGGTCGAGGTTGATCCGCGCAAGGCTGACGCCATTCCATCGACCAAGGGTAGCCTGTGACCACCACCGTTCTGATCGACTATGACAGCGGCAACCTGCATTCGGCGCAAAAGGCGTTCGAGCGGATGGCGCGCGAAACCGATGCCGGGCAGGTCGTCACCACGGGAGATCCGGATGTCGTGGCGCGCGCCGACCGGATCGTGCTGCCGGGCGACGGGGCCTTTCCCCATTGCCGCGATTCTCTGTTCGAGCGTGGCGATCTGGCGCAGGCCCTGATCGAAGCAGTCGAGACGCGGGGCGTGCCGTTTCTGGGCATCTGCGTCGGAATGCAGATGCTGGCCAGCACGGGGTTCGAATATGAAGCCGTCGCTGGCCTTGGCTGGATTCCCGGCGAGATCCGGCGCATTGCGCCTGCCAATCCGGCGCTGAAGATCCCGCATATGGGTTGGAACGATCTGGTCATGGACCGGCCGCACCCGGTGCTGGCGGGACTGAACACCGGCGATCACGCCTATTTCGTGCACTCTTACGCGATGCAAGTCGCCGATCCTGCGCATCTGCTGGCGCATGTGGATTATGGCGGCGATGTAACTGCAATCGTGGGGCGCGACAATATCGTCGGCACACAGTTCCACCCTGAAAAGAGCCAGGACGCCGGTCTGCGGCTGATCGCGAATTTCCTAAACTGGTGCCCCTGACCCCAAAGCGAGGCTACATGGACATCGCCGCGATCCTTGACGACATCGGCGCGGCCATGGCGCAGGCCACAGACCGCGGTCAGGTGGCCTGCTATATCCCAGAGCTGGCGCGGGTCGATCCAGAGCATCAGCAAGGTCTTTACCCTTGCGCGGGAGCTTAGGCGCATGGGTGATCAATTCTAGTCGCGGGTGGGACGAGAGCCCTCTGGGCAGGCCTTCAATTCCATCCTGCAGCTGGAGCATGAGGGCGGCATCCCGCGCAATCCCTTCATCAATGCCGGCGCGATTGCGACCACGGACGCTATGCTCGCAGGCCATGCGCCGCGCGAATTTCTGGGCGAGCTGCGGCGTTTCATCCGCACTGCGGCGGGCAACGATTCGATTCACATCAACGAAAAGGTCGCTGCATCAGAGCAGGAGACCGGCGATCTGAACCTGGCGCTTGCCTATTTCATGGCCACCCACGGTAATATGGTGAACCCGGTAGAGCGGACCCTAGGTGCCTATTTCCACCAATGCGCAGTTGAAATGTCCTGCATCAAATTGGCGCGCGCGGCGCTCTTTTTGACCGGCGCAGGCAGCGCACCGCGGCTTGTATCCCCCGCCCGCAGGCGGCGGATCAATGCGATGATGATGCTGTGCGGACATCGCGATCCCTCTGGCGATTTTGCGTACCGCGTTGGTTTAAGAGGCAAAAGCGGCGTAGGCGGCGGTATCATGGTCGTGGCCCCAGCAAAGGCGGGCATTGCGGCGTGGTCGCCAGGACTGAACTCGCAGGGCAATTCCAAGCTGGGCACTGACGCGGTCGAGACATTCGCGCGCGCGACGAGATGGTCTGTGTTCGACTAAGCGCCTTATCGCAGGGGCTGCGGCGACAATCTGCCGATAGATTATCGCAATGTTTACGACTGACGCCGCGGCAGGCTAAGCCCGGTGGCAGGGACAACTTTGACAGGCCTAAAAAATGCTAAAGCTGCTGCGCGGAACATTCGCGATGATGACCTTGGTGGGCATGTCCGCCTGCATGAACACCACCGCAACACCGCCGCAGTACATGTCTTTCATCGCCCAGTCACCGCGGCTCAATACCTCGATCCCGATGCATCCCAACGAGACCGCAGAGCTGCGGGCACTCATCAAGAAATACGCCGCCCTTTACGACATTCCCGAAAGCCTGCTGCACCGCGTGATTATTCGCGAAAGCACCCACAATCCGGGTGCGCGCAGCGGTCCCTATTATGGGCTGATGCAGATCCTGCCCGCGACCGCACGCAGCATGGGATTTAAAGGTAGCGACCGCGAGTTGTTGAACGCCGAGACGAACCTTAAATATGCAGGCAAGTATCTGCGCGGGGCTTGGCTGCTGTCCAACGGATCAGAAGCGACGGCCGTCAAATGGTATAGTCAGGGTTATTACTA
>CAWUXN010000126.1:0-6389 GCA_963926415.1 uncultured Loktanella sp. | reverse complement strand
CACCCCTGCAGGGTGCCTTTTTCACTCGCATCTCAGCCAAATCAGCTCGCTTTGGCTTCGGCCAGTTTTTCACGACGCGCGCCCAGTTCTTCGGCGACCAAGAATGCCAGTTCCAGCGATTGGCTGGCGTTCAGTCGAGGGTCGCAGGCGGTGTGGTAGCGGCTGGACAGGTCTTCGTCTGTCACAGCGCGCACGCCGCCAGTGCATTCGGTCACGTCTTTGCCGGTCATCTCGAAATGCACGCCGCCGGGGACGGTGCCTTCGGCGTTGTGGATGTCAAAGAACTCGCGCACTTCGCGCAGTACGGATTCGAACGGCCGGGTCTTGTAGCCCGTCGAAGACTTGATCGTGTTGCCGTGCATCGGGTCGCATGACCAGACAACCTTGGCACCCTCTTCTTCCACGGCCTTGATCAGGCGCGGCAGGTGATCGCCGACTTGGCCTGCGCCGAAACGCGCGATCAGGGTCAGGCGGCCTGCCTCGTTTTCTGGGTTCAGCGTGTTCATTAATGCCTTGAGGTGACCAGACGTCATGCTGGGACCGCACTTCAGGCCGATGGGGTTCATCACGCCTTTGCAGTATTCCACATGCGCGCCGTCGGGCTGACGTGTACGGTCGCCGATCCAGATCATGTGACCGGAGCCTGCTAGCCACTTGCCGGATGTGCTGTCGATGCGCGTTAGCGCCTCTTCATATTCCAGCAGCAACGCCTCGTGCGAGGTATAAAACTCGACGGTCTGGAGCTCGTGGTTGGTTTCAGTAGTCAGACCGGCTGCTTCCATAAAGTCCAGCGTGTCGCTGATCCGGTTTGCCAGATCGCGGTACTTTTCGGCCTCTGGCTTGTCGGTGAAACCAAGCGTCCAAGCGTGGACCTTGTGCACATCGGCGTAACCACCAGTCGAAAACGCGCGCAGCAGGTTCAGGGACGCTGCGGCCTGCAGATACGCCTGTTCCATCCGCGCGGGATCGGGGATGCGGGATTCGGGAGTGAAATCGAACCCGTTGATGATGTCACCGCGGTAGCTGGGCAGCTCTACGCCGTCCACGACCTCGGTCGGGGCGGAACGCGTCTTGGCCATCTGGCCTGCCATCCGGCCCAGTTTCACGACCGGCACCTTGGCACCGTAAGTCAGAACCATCGCCATCTGCAGCATCACCTTAAAGGTGTCACGGATGCCGTCAGCGCTGAATTCAGAGAAGCTTTCGGCGCAATCGCCGCCTTGCAGCAGGAACGCTTCGCCCCGGCTGACCTTGCCCAGATGCGCCTTCAGGCGGCGCGCTTCACCGGCAAAAACCAGCGGCGGATAGCTGGAAAGTTTACCCTCGACTAGGCCAAGCGCGGCCGCGTCGGTATAATCCGGCATCTGAACCCGCGGCTTTTTGCGCCAATCCGATTTTTTCCAGTCCGTCATCTTCCGTCTCCCGTCAGCACGTTCGCATTGCGAGCGGCGCTTATACTGGCAACCCGGGTTGGGGCCAATGGGCAATCGGGGGTCAAATGCGTCAGATTTTGTCGCAAAAAAGGCAATTTAAACACGAATGGCCCTTGCCGGGGCGATGCTAAACCGATTGGGTTTTCGTAACATTATTGGAGTTATCATGCAGGCCGCGCCCCAGATCATCAATATCAGACATAGCGGCGCACCGCGGCGGTTCGTCTTTGTGCTGCTGGATCAGTTCACTATGCTGTGCTTTTCCGCGGCCATCGAAAGCCTGCGAGTCGCTAACCGCACCGCCGGGCGCAAACTGTATGACTGGACGATCATTGGCGAAGGCGGCGTTTCGGCCACCTGCTCCAACGGGTGCACCTTTCAGCTGGACAGCGACCTGATCGAGCTGGACCGCGAGGATACAGTCATGCTGTGCGGCGGCGTTGATATCGCCGAGGCAACGACGCGCAAATTGTTGAACTGGCTGCGCCGCGAGGCGCGCCGTGGCACCACCGTCGCAGGGCTTTGCACCGCTGGCTATACAATGGCGCGCGCGGGTCTGCTGAACGGCAAGCGCGCGACGATCCACTGGGAAAATCAGGACAGCTTCCTTGAGGAATTCGAGGATGTGAACCTGACCAAGTCGATCTTTGTCATCGACGGCAACCGCATCACGACCGCTGGCGGCACAGCTTCTATCGACCTGATGCTGAAAATCGTGGCCGACGATTACGGAGAGGATCTGGCCAACGCGGTCGCAGATATCATGATCTATTCGTCGATTCGCACCGATCAGGACACGCAGCGTCTGTCGATCCCGACCCGCATCGGTGTGCGCCACCCCAAGCTGTCGCGCGTTATCCAGCTGATGGAAAGCAACATCGAGGACCCGATCAGCCCCGCCACGCTGGCGCAAGAGGTCGGCATGTCCACCCGCCAGCTTGAACGGCTGTTCCGCCGCTATCTGTCGCGCAGCCCCAAGCGCTATTACATGGAATTGCGTCTTTCCAAGGCCCGCAACCTGTTGATGCAAACAGATATGACAGTGATCAACGTCGCACTGGCCTGCGGATTCGCTTCGCCCTCGCATTTTTCGAAATGTTACCGGGCCCATTACGACACGACTCCCTATCGCGAACGCGGCAGCCATGGCGGACGCGTGCCAGTTTAGGGTTTTGCAGTGCGAACGCTGCGTGAATCGCGCGAATGGCGCACGATGGCCGCTTCACAATTCGGTTGCGCCTGCTAATCTTCCGTCCAGAACAAAAAAACCAACGGGAGAGTTAGAATGAACAAATTGCTGCTGGCCACTGCGGCCACCGCATTGATGTCGGGCGCGGCCTTTGCCGAATCCCACACCGGCGACGTCAAGATTGGGATCGAGCTGGGCTTTACCGGCCCGCTGGAATCTATCACCCCCGCCATGGGCGCTGGTGCCGATCTGGCCATCGCTGAAGTCAACGCAGCCGGCACCCTGCTGGACGGCGCGACCGTCACCGCCATCCGGGCTGATTCTACCTGCATCGACGCTGGCGCTGCCACCGCCGCTGCCGAGGGTCTGGTCACCGGCGATATGGTCAACGCGATCATGGGCGCTGACTGTTCAGGCGTGACCGGCGCAGTTCTGCAGAACGTCGCACGCCCGAACGGCATCGTGATGATCTCTCCCTCTGCCACTTCGCCTGCCCTGTCCCAAGCTGAAGACGATGGTCTGTTCTTCCGCGTTGCACCCTCTGACGCGCGTCAGGGCGAAGTCATGACCAACGTGCTGCAGGACCGCGGTATCGAATCCGTCGCGCTGACCTATACCAACAACGACTATGGCAAGGGTCTGGCCGATGCGTTTCAGGCGTCGTTCGAGGCCGCTGGCGGCACCGTGACGATCTCTGCCGCGCACGAAGACGGCAAGGGCGACTATTCGTCCGAAGTCGCAGCACTGGCCGCCGCTGGCGGTGACGTGCTGGTCGTGGCCGGTTACACAGACCAAGGCGGCAAGGGCATCATCCAGAACGCGCTTGATACCGGCGCATTCGACACCTTCGTTCTGCCCGATGGCATGGTTGGCCAGCAGCTGGTTGACGATATCGGCGACGCACTGAACGGCTCTTTCGGTCAGCTGCCGGGCACCGACAGCCCGGGTACCGAACTGTTCCACGCTATGGCAACCGAAGCCGGCTTTGACGGCACGGGTGCATTTGCACCTGAGTCCTATGACGCTGCTGCGCTGATCATGCTGGCAATGGAAGCTGCTGGATCCAACCAGTCCGCTGACTTCAAGGACAAGGTCATGGACGTCGCTAACGCACCCGGCATCGAGATTTTCCCGGGCGAGCTGGCCAAGGCGATCGAGCTGCTGAAAGCTGGCGAAGAGATCGACTATGTCGGTGCGACCGCAGTCGAGCTGATCGGACCGGGCGAATCCGCTGGCAACTTCCGCGAGATCGAGATTAAGGACGGTGCGATCGAGACCGTCAAGTTTCGCTAAGCGCATGAGCAGACGGCGCGGGAGCGATCCCGCGCCGTTTTTCATTTCTAAGTGTGCGGCTGGGCCGCGCAGCCGGGGACCTGCATGATTGTAGTTGAAAATCTGGTGAAGACCTTTGGTGGTTTTCGCGCTGTCGATGGCGCGAGCCTGACCATTACCGAAGGGTCCATCACGGGCCTGATCGGCCCCAACGGAGCGGGAAAAACCACGCTTTTCAACGTGATCGCCGGCGTTCTTCAACCGACCTCCGGCCGTGTCACGATGCAGGGCAAAGATATCACCGGCATGCCGCCGCATGATCTGTTCCACCGCGGCTTGCTGCGCACGTTTCAGATAGCCCATGAATTTCCGTCAATGACCTGCCGCGAAAACCTGATGATGGTGCCCGGTGCCCAATCGGGGGAGAGCCTGTGGAACACCTGGTTTGGCCGCAAGCGGATCGCTGACGAAGAACGCGCGCTGAAAGCGAAAGCTGACGAAGTGCTGGATTTCCTGACCGTGTCCCATCTGGCTGACAACAAGGCGGGCCAAATCTCTGGTGGGCAGAAAAAGCTGCTGGAACTTGGCCGCACCATGATGGTCGACGCCAAGATCGTGTTTCTGGACGAGGTTGGCGCAGGCGTGAACCGTACCCTGCTCAACACTATCGGCGACGCGATCATCCGGCTGAACAAGGAACGCGGCTATACATTTGTGGTGATCGAGCATGACATGGATTTCATCGGACGTCTGTGCGACCCGGTGATCTGCATGGCCGAAGGCAAGGTTTTGGCGCAAGGCACGCTGGCTGAAATCAAGGCGAACGAGCAGGTCATCGAGGCCTATCTTGGCACTGGCCTGAAGAATAAAGATCAGGTGGCAAGCGCATGATAAATTTGTATCTCTGTTCGGCGGTGTTAGTGGGCTGTCTGCCCCCTCTGCCCCCTCTGCGCAGTCGCGCATTCACCCCCGAAGGTATTTTTGACGAGAAGAAATTTGGACAGGATGGGCCGCAGCATGTCTGAATCCCCTTATCAGGACGATCGCGGCAACAACGACCGCTCGATCACCAAGTCTGGCGGCGGGACGGCGCAGCCTGTAAAGCACGGGCACTCAAGCCCAGCACCCGGCACGCCGTTTCTGATTGGCGAGGCGATGACGGGCGGCTACGGCAAAGGGCCGGACATCCTGCACCGCTGCACCATTGCAGTGGAGCCGGGCGAGATTGCGGTCATTGTCGGCCCTAACGGCGCGGGTAAGTCGACAGCGATGAAGGCGATGTTTGGGATGCTGGATGTCCGCTCTGGCCGCGTCATGCTGGATGGCGAGGATATCACGTCCCTGAGCCCGCAGCAGCGGGTGGTCAAGGGAATGGGGTTCGTGCCGCAGACGCACAACATCTTTACCTCGCTGACCGTCGAGGAAAATCTGGAAATGGGTGCCTTTATCCGGCGCGACGATTTCCGCGAGACCATGGCGCAGATCTATGACCTGTTTCCGATCCTGAAAGAAAAGCGCCTGCAGCCCGCAGGAGAGTTATCTGGCGGTCAGCGCCAGCAGGTAGCCGTGGGCCGTGCGCTAATGACCAAGCCCAAGGTTCTGATGCTGGACGAGCCGACCGCAGGCGTCAGCCCTATCGTGATGGACGAGCTGTTCGACCGTATCATTGAGGTTGCCCGAACCGGCATTCCGATCCTGATGGTAGAACAGAACGCCCGCCAAGCACTTGAGATTGCAGATAAAGCGTATGTACTGGTACAGGGCGCGAACGCGCATACCGGTACGGGCAAGGAACTGCTGGCTGACCCCGAAGTCCGCCGCAGCTTTCTGGGGGGATGACAATGTTTCACCAATTGACCAAGGACCAGCCATGGAATTTCTGAACGGACTGGTGTTCCTGACCAACTTCGTCGTCGTCCCGGCCCTAGCCTATGGAGCGCAGCTGGCTATCGGCGCGCTTGGCGTCACGTTGGTCTATGCGATTCTGCGGTTTTCGAACTTTGCCCATGGCGACACTATGGCCTTTGGCACGGCGGTCACGATCAAGGTGACGGCGGTGCTGGTGGCGCTGGGTGTGTCGCTTGGGCCGCTTCCGACGGCGCTGCTGGCGCTACCCGTAGGCATTATCGCGACGGGCTTGCTGCTGCTGGGCACCGACTGGCTGGTGTATAAATTCTACCGAGAGCAGAAGGCCAAGCCGGTGATCCTTGTGATCGTGTCGCTCGGCGTGATGTTTGTGATGAACGGGTTGACCCGTGTTTTCATCGGCGTGCGCGACATTCAGTTCGCCGACGGCGCGCGTTTCGTGATGACCGTGCGGCAGTTCAAGGACTGGACCGGTCTGGACGAAGGCCTTGCGATCCGCACCACGCAGGCGATCACGCTGGTGACGGCGGCGATTACCGTGGCGGCGCTGTTCTGGTTCCTGAACAAGACGCGCACGGGCAAATCCATGCGTGCTTTTTCCGACAACGAAGACCTTGCCCTGCTGTCCG
>CAWUXN010000125.1:0-5409 GCA_963926415.1 uncultured Loktanella sp. | reverse complement strand
GACGATGTGATCGCGGGCGTCTTTGCTGCAATTGGCGTCGTGCTGTTTGCGGGCCTTTATCATGGGATCATTCTGCGATGACAGATGCCGCACACCTGCTGGACCTTGCCCGCACACGCGGAATCAAGGTTGCCCTCGCCGAAAGCTGCACTGGCGGCATGATCGCGGCGGCATTGACGGATATCGCTGGCTCCTCTGACGTTTTAGACAGGGGCTGGGTCACCTATTCCAACAGCGCCAAGATGCAGATGCTGGGCATCCTCAGCGATACGCTGGACGATTTCGGTGCCGTCTCGGAAGAGATCGCGCGCGAGATGGCGCAGGGGGCCTTTGACCGCTCTGACGCGCAGATATCCCTGTCCGTCACCGGTATCGCTGGACCCGGCGGATCAGAGCATAAGCCCGAAGGCCGCGTCTGCTTTGGCGTCGCCACGGGCGACGGCGTTCATACAGAAACTGTCGAATTTGGCGCTCTGGGACGGGGACATGTGCGGGCTGCGGCCCTTGCCCATGCGCTGGATTTACTGACGGCGGGCATCGTTCAATTTTCGATTTAAAATTAAGCACAACCTTTCAAAAACGCCCATCAGACAGGCAATTCACAAATTGCCTTAAAAAGTCGCGCATCTTATCGCCCCTGCCTCTTTCCTTACCGCTGCCTTGTCCGTCATGGCGGCCGGAACCAAAAGTGGAGGGGTTTGATATGAATGCTGCTGATACCGCCTGGATCATGATTGCGACGGCACTTGTGCTGTTCATGACGCTGCCGGGCTTGGCCTTATTTTACGGCGGTCTAGTACGCGCTCGCAACGTGCTAAGCGTGTTCATGCACTGCTATGCCATCGCCTGTTTGATGAGCATTCTGTGGTTCGCTTTTGGTTATTCCATCGCATTTGGCGGTGACGGCCCCTATTGGGGCGGGCTGGACAAGCTGCTGCTGAACGGCGTCACCATCGATAGTCTGACCGGCACCCTGCCAGAAATCCTATTCTTTGCATTCCAGATGACATTTGCAATCATCACCCCCGCGCTAATCGTTGGTGCCTATGTCGAGCGGATCGGCTTTGGCTTTGTGCTGCTGTTTTCGTCGCTGTGGATGCTGATCTGCTATGCGCCTGTGGTGCATTGGGTCTGGGGCGGCGGCTTTCTGGCGGACGGCGGTATCTTTGGCGAGGTCGGCGTGCGCGATTTTGCGGGCGGCATCGTGGTGCATGAAACCGCCGGTCTGGCCGCGTTCATCCTTGCGATTTTTCTGGGCGCGCGCCGCGACAAGACCAAGCCGCCGCATAACCCCGGCATGGTGATGATCGGCGCTGCGATGCTGTGGGTCGGCTGGTTCGGCTTTAACGGCGGTAGCCAGTTGGCCGCTGATGCAGGGGCCGCCATGGCGATCACGGTGACGCACTTGTCCGCCGCCGCCGCGTCGCTGACATGGGCACTGTGGGAACGGATCAAGTTCGGCCGCGCGTCAATGGTCGGCCTTGTCACCGGTACCATCGCGGGCCTTGCCAGCGTCACCCCTGCCGCCGGTTTCATCAGCCCCATTGAGGCGCTGATCATCGGTGCCATCGCCGGTGTGCTGTGCCAAGAGGTCGTGAGCTTTGTGCGCAGCAAGCTGGTCGTCGACGACACGCTGGACGTCTTTGCTGTGCACGGTGTCGGCGGCATCTTTGGCACAATCATGATCGCGGCCTTTGGCGCGGGCACTTGGACGGCGCAACTGGGATCGCTGGCGATTGTTGGCGTCTGGACGACTGTTGTGACCGTCGGGCTGATATATATCTGCCGCGCCGTCACGTCCCTGCGCGTGGAAGACGAGACAGAGACGACGGGCCTCGACCTAGCTGTGCACGGCGAGCGGGCTTACGATCTGAACTCTTGATATTGGGTGGGGGCTGCCGGTCAGGTGGCCCCACCCCATCAGGCGGTGTTAGACTCATACAAGGCCGCCGCGCGTTTTTCGAAGGCTTTGACGATGGTTTGCATGGCTTGGTTAAAGAACATGCCAGCCGCACCCTGCAAAATCCGGTTCTTGAACTCGAAATCGACGTGAAAGTGGACTTTGCAGCCCCCAGCTGCGTCCTCAAAGGTCCAGCGGCTGTTAAGATGTTTGAAAGGCCCTTCAATATATTCTGTATCGATCTGCTTTTTTCCCGGCCACAACGTGACCCGGCTTCCAAAGGTTTCGCGAAACACTTTGAACGACACCACCAGATCCGCCATCAGAACCGTATGGTCGCCCTGATCATCCGTTGATCGCAGACGCGCGGCAGCGGTCCATGGCAAAAACTTGGGATAGTTTTCGACATCGGCCACAAGGGCGTACATCTGATCGGCGGTATAAGGTAGGACGCGGGTTTCGTCGTGGACGGGCATGTGTGACTTTCACGGTGGGACTTCACCCTGTGATGTCGTAAAAGACGGTCAGAAATCAACCCTTGCCCCACAGGTATTGCATGTTACGCCCCTATGTAATCGATCAGATGATCAGCGCAAAATCCATCGCCGCCCGGATCGAGGCGCTGGCACACGATATCCACGAGGCCTTTGAAGGCACCGACAAGCTGGTCGTAGTCGGCCTTTTGCGCGGGTCATTTGTGTTCATCGCCGACCTCGTGCGCGAACTTAATCTGCCGGTCGAAGTCGATTTCATCGAGGCATCTTCCTATGGCGACGGCATGGAAAGCAGCCGCGAGGTCCGCATTCTAAAGGACCTGCGCGGAACCATCGAAGGCCGCGACGTGCTGATCGTCGAAGACATCGTCGACACTGGTCACACCCTGTCCCACGTCACCGACTACCTGCGCTCGCGCCATCCCGCGCGGCTAAAAACCATTGCCCTGCTGGATAAACCAGCGCGTAGGGAAGTCGATTTCCGCGCCGACTGGACAGGATTCGAGATCCCTGACGCCTTTGTCGTGGGCTATGGCATCGACTTTGCGCAGCGCAATCGTAACCTGCCCTATATCGGTCAGGTCCGGTTCACTGACGAAGCATGAACCCGCGCTGGCTGCTGCGCACCAGCCGCCTTGCCCACAATGCGCCCTCGGCCAGGCGCGTCTGGCGGGTGCTAGGGGTACTCGCCGCGTGCCTTGCGGTACAAGGGCACAGTGGCTGATCGGCACCCCCTTTTGAAGTCACGCCGCAAACTATACGGCCATTCACGTCAAATTAAATAAATATGTGAACAACCGGAGTCATGACACATCTTGCCTCCTTTCACGTTTCCTCGACCGGCCCCGCAGCGCGTGAGCCGATCATTAATGAAATTCTGTCGTCGGTGCAGCGGCACCGGAAAATGCCGCTGGCCCATTTGGCGGTGTTTGATTCGGGTGATGTTGTTTACCGCGCCGTCTCTACCGACCGCCGTGCCCCTTATTTCGAGGCAGGCGACCGCCACCCAGCCACGGGCAGCTGATGTAAGGCGGTCCGTGATGGCCGGCTGCCGCAACTGCTGCCAGAACACCCGAGCCAATGCATTTGCACTGTCGCTGCCGGCTACGACGATATTTCCCATGGGGGCAATGGTTTCCGGTTCCACTGCTTCTGGCCGATGGCACCACCTGCGGCATGTTCTGCTGCTTGTCACATGAACCGATGCCCGCCCTGAATGATCGTGATCTAGCGTTTGTCAGCAGTTTTGCCGAACTTCTGGCCAATGTGATCTGGTCCGGCGTTCAGGCTGATCAAGAGAGGCTGCATCTGCGCCAACAGATTGAAGACCTTATCACCGACCACGATTACCAGCTTTTGATGAAACCGATTGTGTCACTGCAGGACAATTCGGTCAACGGGGCTAAGGCACCTTGCCGCTTTCGCCCCTTCCCATACCGCAGCCCGGATACCTGGTTCGCTGACGCCCGCACAATCTTCTTGCAGCGCGAGCTGGAACGCGCGGTCCTCCAAAAAACGCTGGACATGCTGAAGGATTTGCCGCGCGCGCTGAAACTGCCCATTAACGTCTCGCTCGAGACCTTTATCCAAGAGGACTTGCCGGCCCTGATTGCCGGACCATCCAGCGACCGTATCATTCTGAAATTGACGGAAAATGACTATTTAGTCTCCATTGCGGCCATCCAGACACAGATCAAACAATTGAATCGCTTGGTGCAAAAATCGCTGTCGACGATCTGAGCGCGTCCTATTCCAGCCTCAGCACCGTTTTACAGATCAAGCCGGATTTCGTAAGGCTGGACAGCGAACTGGTGCGGGGCATCAATCTGGATTCCGACAGCTAGGCCCTAACCGCTGGCATCGTTAATTTCGCCAAGGCAATCGGTACCGACATCATCGCCGAGACGAACGAGGAAGCCGCAACCTGTTATCAGCTGGGTGTGGAATATGGCCAAGGCTATTTTCTGGGGCGGCCCGGGGGCATCAACGAGCTGCATGCGCGGACCTATCAGGTCTAGGATGCCGAAACCTTCATGGACTGCGACCGTTACAGTCGCAGCCCAATTCGATCAGCCCAGCTTTGCCAGGCGTGCCGCCCGCAACCGTGCAAAGTCATCACCCGCATGATACGACGACCGCGTCAGCGGAGAGGCAGAGACCATCAGGAAACCTTTTCCAAACGCCGCCTTTTCGTAGCCGGAAAACTCTTCTGGTGTCACGAAGCGGTCGACGCGGTGGTGCTTTGGCGTTGGCTGCAGATACTGGCCGATAGTTAAGAAATCGATGTCAGCTGCGCGCATGTCGTCCATGACTTGTAGAACAGCTTGGCGATCCTCGCCCAGACCGACCATGATGCCGGATTTCGTGAACATCGTTGGATCAAGTTCCTTCACCCGCTGCAACAAACGAAGCGAATGGAAGTAACGCGCGCCGGGGCGCACTTCAGGATACAGACCCGGGACGGTTTCAAGGTTGTGGTTGAAAACGTCTGGCTTGGCCGCGACGACGATTTCCAGCACCGACGGATCGCAGCGAATAAAATCAGGGGTCAGAATTTCGATCGTGGTCTGCGGCGCTTGGCGGCGGATGGCGCGGATCGTTTGGGCAAAATGCTCTGCCCCGCCATCTTCCACATCGTCGCGGTCAACGGACGTGATGACGACGTGGTTCAATCCCAGCTTTTTCACCGCATCGGCCACGCGGCCTGGCTCGAACACATCCAGCGCCTCTGGCGGTTTACCGGTCGCGATGTTGCAGAATGTGCAGGCCCGGGTGCAGACCTCGCCCATGATCATCATGGTCGCGTGGCCTTGGTTCCAGCACTCGCCTAGGTTGGGGCAACCAGCCTCTTCGCAGACCGTGGTCACCTTGTGCGCGCGGACTACAGCCAGCGTCTTGTGATAGCCTGCGCCCGCCCGCGCCTTGACGCGGATCCAGTCGGGTTTCGGCAACCGGGGCGACGCGGCGCGGCGGGCCTTTTCGGGGTGGCGTTGGTCGGGGTCGGTCAGGTCGCGG
>CAWUXN010000124.1:0-3745 GCA_963926415.1 uncultured Loktanella sp. | reverse complement strand
CGCTTGTATGGCCACCATGCCGGTGCGCGCCGCGTGCGTGAAATTGTCCGGGCGTGCCCCAGTCAGGGCGTCAAATATCTGACAATTTTTGCTTTCTCGACCGAGAACTGGAAGCGGACGCAGACCGAAGTCGCAGGCCTGATGGCGCTATTCCGGCGTTATATCATGCGCGAGGCGAAGGCGCTGTTTGACGAAGGCGTGCGCGTGCGCTTTATTGGTGATCGCATCAAGCTGGACGACAAGCTGGTCCAGCTGATGGATAACTTGGAGCTTTACACCGCAAGCAACGACAAGGTGCACCTGACCATCGCGCTGAACTATGGCGGCCGCGATGAAGTCACACGCGCCGCTCAGCGTCTGGCGTTTGAGGTCGAGCAGGGGCGTCTATCCTACAAGGACGTCGATGCCGAGGCCTTGTCAAAGTTTCTGGATACCCGCTTTCTGCCCGACCCCGATCTGGTGATCCGCACAAGCGGTGAGGCGCGGATCAGCAACTTCCTGCTGTGGCAGTCGGCATATGCGGAATACGAATTCATTGATACGCTCTGGCCCGATTTCAGCGCAGAGGTATTTGCCGAGGTGCTGTCGAAATTCGGCCAGAGAGAGCGGCGATATGGCGGGGTCATGGCCTGACGTGAGTGCTGGCGTGCCGACACCCTCAGGAAAATGGGATGATCTGACGGTCCGCCTTGCGTCCAGCGCTGCGATGGTGGTCGTCGGAGCGATTGGCGTTGTGATGGGCGGCGTCTGGTTTCAGATGATGGTGGTCTTTGTGACCGCCGTGATGATCTGGGAGCTCTGGATGATGATAGCATCCGACCTGCCGACGCCGGGCATGTTGCTGGCGGCGCTGACGGCCTCTGTGCTGTCGGGAATGCTGGCCCATGCCTCGCCGCTGGGTCTTCTGCTGTTCCTTGTGGTGCCTGTAATCGGATCGTGGCGCGTCAAGCATGAGCGTTTGTCTTTCTTCTTTTTCTCGCTCGGTATTCAGGTTGCTGGATGGGGGCTTGTCACCTTCCGCGATGACTATGGTTTTACTTGGATTTTGTGGCTGATCTGCGTCGTGGTGGCGACGGATGTGTTCGGCTACATGATCGGCCGCGCCGTGGGCGGGCCGAAGTTCTGGCCCAAGGTCAGCCCAAAAAAGACTTGGTCCGGAACTGCCGGCGGCTGGATCGCAGCGGGGTTGGTGGGCTTTATCTTTACGATGTTCACAAGCGCCGGGTTCGAAGTTGTCCTACTTTCGATGGTGCTTAGCTTTGCAAGCCAGTTGGGCGACGCCGCCGAAAGCGGGCTTAAGCGGCGTATGAAGGTCAAGGACAGCTCGACCTTGATCCCCGGACATGGCGGGCTTTTTGACCGGTTTGACGCGCTGCTGGGTGCATCGCTGTTTATGTTGCTGGCCGCAGGTTTGTTTGACATTCCAGGAGTCGCCTTTTGAGGCGGATTTCTATACTGGGTGCGACCGGATCCATTGGCCAAAGCACTATCGACCTGATCCGCCGCAACCGCGATGCTTACCACGTTGTCGCACTGACAGGCGGGTCCAACGCTGTGCAATTGGCTAAGGATGCCAAGGACTTGCGATGTGAAGTTGCAGTTGTCGCGGATCCCGCAGCCTACGCCACATTGCAGGACTTACTGGCCGGCACTGGCATCCGCACCGCATGCGGTGCCGAGGCAATAATTGAAGCCGCCCGCATGCCGGCCAATTGGATCATGTCCGCGATCGTTGGGGCAGCTGGCCTGCCGCCGGGTATGGCGGCACTGGAGCAGGGCACGACGCTAGCGCTGGCGAACAAGGAATCCCTAGTCACCGCAGGTCCGCTCTTGCTGGCGACGGCGCTCAAATATGGCGCGACGATCCTGCCGGTGGACAGCGAACATTCCGCTGTGTTTCAGGCGTTGGTCGGTGAAGACATCGCGGCGGTCGAACGGATCGTCATTACCGCATCAGGCGGCGCGTTTCGTGACTGGCCGCTAGAGAAGTTGGCAACGGCAACGCTGGAACAGGCGTCCAGCCATCCGAACTGGGATATGGGGCAGCGCATTACTATCGATAGCGCGTCCATGTTTAACAAAGCCTTGGAACTTATTGAAACAAAAGAATTTTTTGGAATCAGTCCCGGCCGAATAGAGGCGATCGTTCACCCTGAATCTCTGGTACATGCGCTGGTTGGCTTTAACGACGGGGCGCTGATGGCGCACGTCGGCCCGCCAGATATGCGCCACGCCATCGGCTATGCGTTGCATTGGCCTGAACGCAAACATCTACCTGTCGCACGCCTTGATCTGGCGCAGATTGGTCAACTGACCTTCCGCACGCCCGACGAGGCGCGCTGGCCCGCCTTGCGCCTTGCCCGCGAAGTCATGCAGGCTGGCGGTGCGATGGGTGCAGTTTTCAACGCCGCGAAAGAGGTGGCGCTGGACGCTTTTATCGCCGGGCGTATCGGTTTTATGGACATGAGCGGCGTCGTGGCAGACGCGCTCGCTAAAATGTCAGCACATGAGGGTCTGCAAAATGCCCCGATGCACCTAGATACAATTTTGGATATCGACCGCGACACGCGCCAGCGCGTCGCGGACGGCTTGGAACATCGGGGATGACACAGTGGATCTGACGCAACTTCTACCGCAGCTGGGTGGTGGCCTGTTTACGCTTTTGATGTTTGTGGTGTCCTTGTCCATCATCGTTGCGATCCACGAATATGGCCATTACATCGTCGGCCGTTGGAGCGGGATCCACGCCGAGGTCTTCTCGATCGGGTTTGGACCGGTGCTGTTTGCCCGCACGGACAAGCGCGGCACGGTCTGGCAGATCGCGGCGCTGCCGTTTGGCGGCTATGTAAAGTTTCTGGGCGATGCGAATGCGGCCAGCGTCGGCGGCACGGAGGCCATGCCGGGCAGGGAAGCCCGCAACACCATGCTGGGCGCGCCACTGTGGGCACGGGCCGCGACGGTTGCCGCAGGTCCGATGTTTAACTTCATGTTGTCGATCATCCTGTTCGCCGGTTTCATCATGGCAACGGGCTCGCCCCGTGAACCCATGACCTATTCGGCAGAGGTCGCGCTGCCGCCGGCCTATGCCTCTGATATGCTGCCGGACGACGAAATCCTGTTTGTCGGCAGTATCGCCATGGGCGGGGATGAGAGTCTGGACAGCCTGCCGATCACCGACCGGGTCAATTATACTGTGCGCCGGGATGGGGACGAGATTGTCGTGGAAGGCCCTTATCCGCTTCCGCCGCGTGCGTCGGGCGTGACCCCCCGGTCCGCTGCCGATGATGCCGGGCTGCGGATTGGCGATGTCATCACCGCAGTCGACGCAGAGCCGGTCTTTGCATTTCAGCAGCTTATCGACATCGTAAACGCCGCTGATGGCCGCGATCTGAATCTGACGGTCTGGCGCGAAGGAGATACGCGCGCCGTGACGCTGGCCCCGCGCCGTATGGACCTGCCGCAACCCGATGGTAGTTTTCAAACCCGCTGGTTGATCGGTATCACTGGCGATCTGTTCTTTGATGTCGCAAGAGACAATATTGCGCCGTGGACAGCGATTTGGCTGGGGATGCAGCAGCTTTGGATGTCGATCATAACGTCGTTGTCGGCACTGGCGCATATCGTGACCGGCGCGATTTCGACCTGCAACTTGTCCGGCCCGGTCGGCATCGCGCAAACCAGCGCCACAATGGCCAGTCAAGGCGCGTCCAGTTTCGTGTTGTTCATCGGCATGCTGTCGGCGGCT
>CAWUXN010000123.1:0-2802 GCA_963926415.1 uncultured Loktanella sp. | reverse complement strand
ATTTCTTGATCACGACAAAGACGTTCACGCTCATATCGGCTAGACTTCAGCCCGCCATTTGCCCGCGTGTCAGTGCCATGGTGCGCCCCACTGTTTTGCGAAACGCTAGTGGCGACGGCCACCAATCCAAAGTGGGACTTTGCGGCACATCAACGAGCGGCGCGATCCAGCACCTGCGCCACAGCCTGTGTAATCAGGTCCAGACAGTCCGGGTCGGAAAAGCGGTGGTCCGCCCCTTTCACTAAGGCCAGTTGCACATCTGCCCCTGTCACATGATCCATCAGGCGCAAGGCCACGCTGACATCGACGTCGGCATCTGCCGTGCCCTGCAGGAACCGCACCGGGAACGGCAAGTCCAACGGGCTGCGCAGGACCAGTTGGTTGCGCCCGTCCTCAATCAGGCGGCGGGTAATGATGTAGGGGTCACCATAGTCCGACGGCAGCGCGATCTGGCCGTCACGCATCAAGGCGTCACGCTTAGCGTCGTCGAAACTGGCCCACATACTGTCTTCAGTGAAATCCGGCGCGGCGGCGATGGTAACCAGCCCGGCGACACGCTCTGGCAACCCCCGCGCGCACAAAAGCGAAATCCAGCCCCCCATGCTGGACCCGACAGGCACCAGCGGGCCGTCGATCATGTCCAGCGCGGCGCGCGCATCCTGATACCAGTCGCCAATGGCTCCGTCCGTAAACGCCTCGCTGCTTTCGCCGTGACCGGAATAGTCGAACCGCAGAAATGCTCGGCCCTGCGCTTTTGCCCAAGCCTCTAGGTGCACGGCCTTGGTCCCGCCCATGTCGGACTTGAACCCGCCAAGAAACACAACGGTCGGCCCTTGCCCGGCAGTGTGGTGATAGGCGATGCGTCGCCCCTGCGGCGTTATCAGCATCTCAGGCATCAGTCTGCACCTCGTTCAATCCTGCGGCAAGTGCCGCCGCAGCCAAACACATCACGGCGAACAGGGCAATGACAAGGGGCACCGACAGGACACCGATGGCGGCGAACAGGCCGCCTGCAACCAGCAGAACCAGACCGACAATCGTGTTCGACAACGCGGTATAAAGCGCGCGGTCACCTTCCCCCGCCATGTCGACCAGATGGGTGGACCGGCCCAGACGCACGCCTTGGTAGGCGATCATCAACCCGAACAGAGCAACGGGAATGACGCCCGACAAGGTGATCCACCCGGCCAATGTCAGCGCCACAACCGCCGACAACACCGCCCCACCCGCGATCCCCGCATACATCAGTACCCGGCGGGACGACTGATCCGACAACAGCCCCCAGACATAGCTCGACACCAGCGACGCTACAGAGGACGCGAGCACCAGCGCGCCCAGTTGGTTCAGCGCGCTGTCGGGACGCAGTAACAGGAAATAGGGCGGTGCGAGGGCCGTGCCCACCAACATGCTGCGCACCGCGATGAAGCGAAGCAATTGCGGGTCGGTCCATAGTAAGCAAAACTGTCGCAATCCAGTCCTCTCTACCGGTTCGGCCGCGGACCGGGCCTCGTGCAGGCTGCCCATGACCGCCGCCGCAACCAGCCATAACGCTGCTGTCAGCAGCAATGCTGCGGTCACGACGACAAAACGATCCGCCAGACCCAGAAGCAGCACCAGCGCAAAGACGATCACCCCGACTGCCGCGACCGAACTGGCAAAGCCCATCGCCGTGCCGCGACGCGATTTGCCGACAGTCTTCCCCAACACATCCTTGTAACTGACCGAACAAACCGAGCGGGCCAGCGCCAAAACCCCCAGCAGCGTCACGATGACCGCCCCTGCGACTGCACCATCCAGCGTCAGCCCAGCCAGCGCGATTCCCCCGGCGCAAAGCCCCTGCACGGCAGAGCCGCCCGCCCAAAACCATTTGCGGATCGGCGCGGCAGTGATGAACGGCGTCGTAAAAAGCTGCGGCAGCAGCGCGCCGCTTTCCCGCACGGGCACCAGCAGGCCCACCCAAAACGACCCGGCACCCAGATGCGTCAGCAGCCATGATAGCACCAGCTTGGGGTCGATTAGCCCATCCGCCAGCTTGCTGCCGGACAGCGCCGCGACATGGCGCAGAAAATTGCCCGGCTCGGCCTGCTGCGCGTCTTTGTCCAGCCCGCCGCTGCTGCCTGCATACCGCGTCAGGCGGTTAAAAACGGTTCTGGCAAAACCCTGCGGCATGACGCTCTCCTGCTCTGGTCACACAAACCTAACCGCAATCGGCGCACACGCCAGCCTCTTGACCCCGCACGCACCAAACGGCATGTCTGCGCGCACACATATCCCGCAACCGGGCGTTCCGTGGGCGCCAAACCGATGAGGAGCCAGACACATGGCCCAGATCTCACTCACTTTTCCTGACGGCAATGCACGCAGCTATGATGCTGGCGTCACGGCCGCTGATATCGCCGCCGACATCTCCTCCAGCCTGCGCAAAAAAGCGATTTCCGCCACCGTCAACGGCCAGCACTGGGACCTTCAATGGCCCATCGATGCCGACAGCACGATCGCCATAAACACGATGAAGGACCCCGTTCCGGCCCTTGAACTGGTGCGCCACGATCTGGCCCACATCATGGCCCGCGCAGTGCAGGAAATCTGGCCTAACACGCAGGTCACAATCGGCCCAGTGATCAAGGACGGCTGGTACTACGACTTTGACCGCGCAGAGCCGTTCACACCCGAAGATCTGGCGACCATCGAGAAAAAGATGAAGGAAATCATCAACAAGCGCGATGACGTCCGCACGGAAATTTGGGACCGCCAGAAGGCGATCCAATACTACACCGACCGCGGCGAGCCCTATAAGGTCGA
>CAWUXN010000122.1:0-3843 GCA_963926415.1 uncultured Loktanella sp. | reverse complement strand
ACGGCTTTCAAAGCCCGTTCAAGTCGGAAATCTACTTCATCAACACGACCCGCTTTACCGATCTGAAGTGGGGGACCAAGAACCCAATCATGCTGCGCGATCCCGAATTCGGCCCGATCCGCCTGCGCGCCTATGGCACCTATGCGATCAAGGTCAGCGATCCGGCGGTCTTTATGCGCGAAATCGTCGGCACAGATGGTGAGTTTACGGCGGACGAGATCAGCTTTCAGATCCGCAATGTAATCGTGCAGGAATTCAGCCGCGCGCTGGCGGCGTCGGGCATTCCCGCACTGGATATGGCGGCGAACACCAAGGATCTGGGCGCGCTGGTTGCCAATGCGATTGATGCCACGATGATCGCTTACGGGGTGACTATCCCGGAGCTTTACATCGAAAATATCAGCCTGCCAGAGGTCGTGGAAAAGGCGCTGGACGCCCGCACCAGCCGAGGGATTGCGGGCAATCTGGACGAGCATATGAAGTGGAAAGCTGCAGAGGCGATGACCCAACCGGGCAGCGCCGCAGGGCAAGCCATGGGGATGGGTATGGGTGCCGGTCTGGGCATGCAGATGGGCAACATGGTGCAGGCCGGTCCTTGGGGCCAAGTGCCGCAGCCTGCCGTCGCCGCCCCTGCGCCCCCGCACCTGCCCCCGCCGCCGCCCGTTGAGCATGTCTGGCATATCGCCGTGGCGGGACAAACCTCTGGCCCGTTTTCCAAGGCTGCGATGGGCCGCAAGGTCAGTGAAGGTGCGCTGAGCCGTGACAGCATGGTCTGGACGCTAGGACAGGATGGCTGGATGCCGGCCGTGGACACGGAACTTGCACAGCTCTTCACCGTGATGCCGCCACCACCGCCCGCCGGTTAAATTCTTTTGACTGCGGTCGACGGAACCATGTTACCTTGCGTTGAACGTCTCACGCCACAACGCAAGGGACCAGAACGTTGGCCGACAACACCTACTATTTCAAACTGCAAATCGCCCTGCATTGGCTGATCGCAGTGCTGATCTTGGCAACGTGGTGGCTGGGTGATGGCATGGGCTGCGCGCTGCGCACCCGGTTCCAGGAAAACCAGACCGGGTTTGAAGGCAATACTTGGCATGTCGGGCTGGGCACCACGGCGCTGCTGCTGGTTATCATTCGCATGATTGTCCGCTAGGTGCAGAGCGCACCGGCCCCAATTGCGGGCCAACCGCCACTGGCGCAACAGGCCGGGATCTGGGGCCACCGCCTGCTGTACCTGCTAATGTTTCTGGCCCCCGCGATGGGTGCTGTAGCATGGTATTTGAAAATCGATGCCTTAGGTGATCCGCACGGGTTAATGGCGAATGCGTTGATGATCGTAGCGTTGGGTCATTCGCTGATCGCGCTATATCACCACTATGTCCTGAGGGATGCGACGCTGCGCCTTATAACGCGCGGCACAGCTGACTAAGGCGCGCTGGTGCCGCGCCCCGTGCCGCGCTATCCCTTGGGCAATTGTGCAAACCTGCCCGAGGGTCCGATGACCGCCGACGCCCCCCTGAACGATCACCGCTTTCCCTGCCACACTTGCGGATCGGACCTGCGGTTCGATCCCGCGAGCGCGCAGCTGGTCTGTGACCACTGCGGCAATACCGAAGCCATCGGCGGCGGGGCCAGTCCCTTTGGCGGCGTGGTCGAACTGGATTTCCGCCAAGCCTTGGACAACGCTCTACCGGGGGCCGAGATTGAGGAAACCCGCGTGCAGTCCTGCCCCAACTGCGGCGCGCAGTTCGAATTGCAGGCCGATATTCACGCCGCTGAATGCCCATTCTGCGCCACCCCCGTCGTCACAGATACCGGCACGCACCGGCACATTAAACCACGCGGGCTGCTGCCCTTTGCACTGGACCAAACCCACGCCCGGAGTGCTGTGACGGACTGGCTGGGCAGCCTGTGGTTCGCGCCCGGCGGCCTGAACGAATACGCCCGCAAAGGGCGCGCGATGGACGGCATCTATGTCCCCTATTGGACATTCGATGCGCAAACGGCCAGCCAATACATCGGCCAGCGCGGCACTTATTATTACACCTCTCGCACCGTCGTGCGTGATGGCAAATCCCAGACAATCCGCGAACGGCATACCCGCTGGACCGGGGCGGCGGGGCGCGTGCAGCGCTTCTTTGACGACGTGCTCGTGCTGGCATCCACCAGCCTGCCCAAGCAATATACTGACGGGCTAGAGCCGTGGGATTTATCGGAACTGGAACCCTATCAGCCGCAATACCTCGCTGGTTTCCGGGCCGAGGGGTACCAGGTCGAATTGCAAGACGGCTTCACCGAAGCGCGAGGCTATATGGACCGGATGATCCTGCGCGACGTGAAATTCGACATCGGCGGGGACGAGCAGCGCGTCACGAACGTGCAAACGCAAGTGTCAGCCGTGTCGTTCAAGCATATACTACTGCCGGTTTGGATGGCGGCCTATAAATACAATGGGCAGACCTACCGCTTCGTCGTTAACGGTCGCACCGGCCGCGTGCAAGGCGAGCGCCCCTATTCCAAGTGGAAGATCGCGTTTGCAGTCCTCCTCGGGCTGGTGTTTGCGCTAGCAGTCGGGTATTTTTACGCGATGAACCAATAGGGAGACCGTCAGATGATCATCTGTTGCGGCGAGGCGCTGATCGACATGCTGCCACGTGAAACACCGGCAGGAGAGGCCGCATTTGCCCCCTATGCTGGCGGCGCAGTGTTCAATACGGCGATCGCGCTGGGCCGTCTGGGATCGGATGTGCAGTTCTTTTGTGGGCTCTCGTCTGATCTGTTCGGCGAACAGCTGCGCAGCGTGCTGGCGGACAGCAAAGTCGACAGCAGCCCGTCCCACATCTCTGACCGGCCCACCACGCTGGCCTTTGTGCGGCTGACCAACGGGCACGCAACCTATGCGTTCTATGACGAAAACACCGCCGGGCGGATGCTCACTGCCGCCGACCTGCCCGACATCAGCGCCGATGCGCTGTTCTTTGGTGGCATCTCGCTGGTCGTCGAGCCTTGCGGCGAGGCGTACAAAGCGCTGATGCTGCGAGAGGCACCGACCAGGCTGACAATGATTGACCCCAACATCCGCCCCGGTTTCATCACGGACGAGGCCGCCTATCGCGCTCGCCTGAACGCAATGCTGGCCGTCGCGGATATCGTCAAGATTTCCGACGAGGACTTGACTTGGCTGACCGGCAACGCCGACGGCTCATCCCTGCTGAATGGCAGCGCCACGCAGGTCGTGCTGATGACCAAAGGGGCCGAGGGTGCCACTGTCATCACCCGCCGCGGCCAGTTAGACGTGCCAGCCATCAAGGCGACAGTCGTGGATACGGTCGGCGCTGGCGATACCTTTAACGCGGGCTTTTTGGCCGGCTTGGATCAGGCGGGCTTGCTGTCCAAGGACGGCGTGGCGAACGCAAGTGACGACCAGCTGCGCACCGCCGCCGCCCTTGGCGCGCAATCCTCAGCCATCACCGTCGCCCGCGCCGGGGCGAACCCGCCTTGGGCGAACGAGCTGTAAGATGCGCGCCCTGATCCAGCGAGTCACGCAGGCCAGCGTCGTCATTGACGGCGACACGGTCGGGGCCATCGGCCCCGGCCTTCTGATCCTGATCTGCGCTATGGCAAGCGATGCCTCCGATGCGTCTGCCAAAATGGCCGCCAAGATCGCAAAGCTGCGCATCTTTAGCGACGATCAGGGCAAGATGAACCTGTCCCTGCTGGACACCCACCGCGCCGCATTGATCGTGTCACAGTTCACGCTAGCGGGCGACACCAGCCGCGGCAACCGTCCCGGGTTTTCCAGCGCCGCGCGCCCCGTTGAGGGCCGCGCTGCCTATG
>CAWUXN010000121.1:0-3272 GCA_963926415.1 uncultured Loktanella sp. | reverse complement strand
GCTGACGGAATAAAGGGGACGATGTGCAGACGCAAAAAGGCTATCGTCCCCTTAGGTGGCTAAAGTTTCCATATGACCTGAAGGCCATCAAACAGGTCGATGCCTTTTTCAGCTCACGAATTACCTGCGTACAGGCACTTTGATACTGGTCAGCGTCGGCCTATTTGCGATTAGGGCGATGTGGGTCTTGCTGTTGCTTATCGCGCTGGGTGTGACTGCTGTGGCAGGGTAGGCGGTCTAGGTCGCAAGGATGCCCGATCAGGTCTGGCGGGGCGGGTCGGCCGTGATTGCGTTTATAACGATTTTGGCTGGGTCCTTCTATATCGCGGGGACGTTGGTCCTGTGGGCCAGCCCGGATGTGATTTTGCGCTGTGCCGGGATCTTTGTGCTGTGTTTGACGATGATCGATAAGGTCAGTGCGCGCCGGGCCGATCCGGTGCTGTTCTATTGCGACAATCTGTTGCTGGCGATCTGTTGCATAATGTTCCCCGTTACCTTTTGGCAGCAGGGTAATAGCCCCGAAAATGTCGTGCTGATGTCGTTCGCCACTTTCGCTTATTATATGACCTGCGCCACCGACGTGCTGCACACCCGAGAGACGCTGTCGATCGCGCAGTTCAGCCGGGTCGACCGTGCCTAGACAGAGGCGCTTGGCCATCTGACCGGGGGCGTGGCGCATGATTTCACAACCTGCTGACGGTCATCTCCGGCAATTTGGAACTGGCGCAGCAGTCCCAAAACGCCCCTGAAAAGGCGCTGTTGCTGTCAGAAGCTGCGACCGTCGCCATCCGCGCAGCGCAGGTCCGATGGCAGCTGTTGGCCTATTCGCACCACGCGTCGCTGCATCCGGTGCAGATTGATGTGGCGGGAAGCCTGGACAAGTTAAACATGCTTATGGCGCGGCTTCTCTATAGCCGCATTGAGATAAGCTGCCGCGCTGCGGTGTACCTGCTTGCGATCAAGGTGGACAAAGGACAGTTCGATACGGTGCTGCTGAACCTTACGCTGAACTCACGCTATGCACTGCAAGAGGGCGGTCGGATCCACGTCCGGGCAAAGCGCGAGACCGTCCGGCAGCCGGTTTATCTGACTGCGACCGGCACCTTGCCTCCCGGAAATTACTTCAGGATCGAGGGATACGACGACGGCGAGGGCATGACGCCACAGGTTCTGCTGCGGGTGTTCGAGCCCTATTTTGTGACTAAGAGCAAGGGCGCGGGTCTGTCTATGGCCCGCGGTTTTGCAGAGCAAAGCGGCTGGGCCCTGATGCTTGAATTCGCGCCGGGGATCGGCATGATCGCGACGCTGCTGCTGCCCGCCTCAGGCGATAGCGCGCCGCCCGCCTTGATCCACATACAAAGGGGCACCGTTTTGTACCGATGCCCCTTTGGTCGTTCATAGCGATTAGGCTGGCATGACCGCGTCGTCATACCAGTTGCCGATGATCACATTGGCGGTGTCGCCGATCAACGCCGCAAACTCTTCTGGGTTCTGGGTGCCGCCGTCCTGACCGCGATAGTGGTAGGGATAAACGTACTTTGGCAAAAATTCGGCCACGGCGGATGCTGCGGCTTCTTTGTCCATCGTATAGGGCAGGTTCATACAGATGAACGCCACGTCGATGTTTTCCAGCGCGCGCATTTCTGGCGTATCTTCGGTGTCGCCAGAGATATAGACGCGCAGCCCGTCAAAGCTCAGCACATAGCCGTTGTCGCGGCCCTGCGGGTGAAACTGCAGAAGGCCCTCGGAGGTGTTGTAGGCGGGGACGGCGTCGATTGCCAAGCCGTTGTATTCACCGCTATCGCCGTTCGCCATTTCAGTGGCCTTGGCCTTCAGCTCGTCTGGCAGCATGGCATAGACGGCGGGGTTGGTGATGATCTGGGTGTTCTCGCCAACCAGCGCGGTCAGCGTCTCGACTTCGTAGTGGTCGCCGTGTTCGTGGGTCACAAGGATCAGATCCGGCGTGCCATAATCGGCATACATCGCCGCATCGCCTACGGGATCAGTAAAGATCGTACCGACGGGTGTTCGCATGACAAAGGATGCATGCTCGATCGGGTGGACGGTCACATCGCCAGCAGCAGCGGCAAAGGTGTTAGAGGCGTGGGCTTCGGCCATCGCGGCATAGGGCAGCAGCGTGATGGCACCAGCGGCAGCGGCAGACGTGGCGAGGAAATGGCGGCGTGTGGTCGTCATGGGGCTCTCCCTTGGTTTGCGTTGACACTAAAATAGGGCAAGTCCGCACGACGACCAGTCACGCCTGCGTCAGCCGCGCAGCTGGTCGACCATTTTCTGCAGCTGTTCGGCGGGTACATAACCGCGCACCATCTGGTTTTGCACCACAAAGGTCGGCGTGCCAGAGATATCAAGCGCCTTACCCAGCGCGCGGTTCTCAGAGATGCGGCGCACGACTTCGGGGTCATCCAGCTTGGCCAGGATAGCCGCACCATCCAGATCAAGGCTGTCGGCCAGACGGCTTAGGCTTTCGGCGGTGATCTCGCCATTGTAGCTCATCAAGGTGTCGTGGACGGCCTTGTAAGCGTCATCGCCTGCCACAATGTGCGCCGCGATGGCGAACTGAGAGCCGAGGATGGATTGTTCGCCCAGGATCGGGAATTCCTTGACGATGAACCGGATGTTGCCATCAGCGGACAGCAGGCTTTCGACCTCTGGATGGGCTTTTTTGCAATAGCCGCAGCGGTAATCCATGAACTCGACCACGGTGATGTCGCCGTCGGGATTGCCGCCGACCCAGGAAAAGCCGTCGTTGGTCAGTGCGTCCATCTGGGCGGCGATCATGTCCTGATCTGCCGTAGCTGCAGCGGCGTCTTCGCGCTGTTGCAGCACGCCTACCGCTTCCATGATGACATGCGGATTTTCCAACAGGTAGGCGCGGACGCGTTCGCCAAAGGCTTCATCGCTGGCTGCATCCTGTGCCAGCGTGGGCAGGGACAGCGAGAGTGTCAGGACGGCGGCGGTTGTCAGCATGCGAAACATCGGTTCACTTTCATCAGGTTCGGTCAGATTATGCGCAGATTGCACCCGGACTGCCAAGGTGCCGCGGGCTGCGAGGTTGACGGGCCCCCGGTCTGGCGGGCACAAGCTTTTAAAAAGCAATAAGGCCAGAACATGCGCAGCTCAATCCGGGGGAACGTCGATCCCTTTATCGTGATGGACGTAATGGAAGCCGCCCGCGCCGCTGAGGACGCAGGCCGGTCGATAATTCACATGGAAGTTGGCCAGCCGGGTACGGGTGCGCCGTCGCAAGCGCT
>CAWUXN010000120.1:0-4123 GCA_963926415.1 uncultured Loktanella sp. | reverse complement strand
TTGTGATCATGGCCTGCACGGCCTGCATGGGGGTCGGTGTGCCAATCGGGATCGCGGGGGCGCATAACCCGCGCTTTTACCGCGCCATCGTTCCGGTCCTTGACCTGATGCAGACCCTGCCAACTTTTGTTTATCTAATTCCAACGGTTGTTCTGTTCGGCATCGGCATCGTACCGGGCCTGATCGCAACAGTGATTTTTGTGCTACCGGCCCCGATCCGGCTGACCTATCTTGGCATCTCTTCCACCCCCACAGCGCTGGTAGAGGCCGCACAGGCCTTTGGCGCGACCAAACGGCAATTGCTTTGGAAGGTCGAGCTGCCCTCAGCCCTGCCGCAGATCATGGCGGGCCTGAACCAAGCGATCATGCTGTCCCTGTCGATGGTAGTCATCGCCGGGCTGGTCGGCGCGAACGGGCTGGGTGTGCCGGTAGTCCGCGCGCTGAACACCGTCAACACCGCCCTTGGATTTGAATCCGGCTTCGTCATCGTGATCGTTGCGATCATGCTGGACCGAACATTGAGGGTGCGCAGCAAATGAGTGCGGTAGAATTCGACAACGTCTCGATCGTTTTTGGCGATAGCCCCGAAACCGCCCTGCCCCTGATGGATCAGGGCATGACCCGCCCCGACATCCGCGCCGCCTGTGATCAAGTGCTTGGGGTCCACAATTGTTCGCTGAATGTCGAAGACGGCGAAATTTTGGTCCTGATGGGCCTGTCGGGGTCTGGCAAATCAACGCTGCTGCGCGCGGTCAACGGCTTGAACCCCGTTGTACGCGGCGATGTGCGCGTCAAGACGCGGCACGGCATGCGGTCGGTCACCAGCGCCGATGCCAAGACCCTGCGCGATCTGCGCCTGCATGACATTGCGATGGTGTTCCAGCAATTCGGCCTGCTGCCGTGGCGCACCGTGCGCGACAATGTCGGGCTGGGGCTGGAACTGGGCGGTCAAACCGCAGCGCAGCGCCGGGCACGGGTGGATGAAGAGCTCAAGCTCGTTGGCCTGGCTGATCGCGGCGACGCGCTAGTCGAAGAGCTGTCAGGCGGCATGCAGCAACGGGTGGGCCTAGCCCGCGCTTTTGCCACGGATGCCGCAATCCTGCTGATGGACGAGCCCTTCAGCGCGCTTGATCCGCTGATCCGCACACGCCTGCAGGACGAGCTACTGGATCTGCAAAAGCAGCGCGGTCGCACGATCATCTTTGTCAGCCACGATTTGGACGAAGCGTTCAAAATCGGCAATCGCATCGCCATTATGGAGGGCGGACGCATCGTGCAGGTCGGCACCCCGCGCGAGATTTTCACGAATCCCGCCAATGGTTACGTTGCTGAATTTGTCGCCCATATGAACCCTCTTGGGGTTCTGACCGCACGCGATGTGATGATCGACGGCGCATCAAGCGGGGACCAAATTGAAGCAGAGGCACCCGTGAAGGACATCATCGACAAGGTGCAATCCGGCGCGACGCTGCAGGTGATGGAAGAAGGAAAATCCATTGGCCAGATCACACCATCGTCCCTGCTGACACGGCTGGCGCAGCGCGGCTGAGACAAAAACCCTGGACCGTGGATGCCACCACTGTCCAGGCGATTTGCGCGCAAAAGGATTTTCGACAAAAATACTTAACGAAGGAAAAGTCTTCGTGCCGAAAACTTTCCGTCAGCTGTTGGCGTAAGCGGCCATGACTTCATCGCTCGCTTCGACGTTGGTTGTTACCGACTGGACATCGTCATCGTCTTCCAGCGTTTCGACCAGACGCATCAATTTAGTCAGCCCTTCCAGATCCATCTCAGTCTGCATGTTCGGCAGCCAGATCAGCTTGGTGCTCTCAGACTCGCCAAGCGCGGCTTCCAGTGCGGTCGAGACTTCGTTCAGGTCGGTCGGCGCGCAATAGACGACATGGTTGTCTTCGTCCGACTGCACGTCCTCGGCGCCGGCCTCGATCGCGGCTATCATGACAGTGTCTTCATCCCCGACGGACGCGGGATAAACTATCTGGCCCTTACGGTCGAACATGAAGCCAACACTGCCTGTCTCGCCCAAGTTGCCACCGTTCTTGGTGAACGTGGACCGGACGGACGACGCGGTGCGGTTGCGGTTGTCCGTCATCGCCTCGACGATGACGGCGACACCGTTGGGGCCGTAACCCTCATACCGGATCTCGTCATAGCTTTCAGCGTCGCCGCCGACGGCTTTGGTGATCGCACGCTCGATCACTTCTTTGGGGACAGAGGACTGCTTGGCCTCTTTTACCGCAAGCCGCAAGCGCGGGTTCTTGTCGGGGTCCGGGTCGCCCATCTTAGCAGCGACGGTGATTTCCTTGCTCATCTTGGAGAACAGCTTGGCGCGCAGTTTGTCTTGGCGCCCCTTGCGGTGCTGGATGTTCGCCCATTTGGAATGCCCGGCCATGGCGTGAACCCTCTTTTTGGTCTGTCGGTTATTGCGGGCCGCTATAGCGCAGACGCCCCTCCTCCTGCAAGCCTGCGCCTTACAGAGGGTAAAGCCAAGGAATTGCGGCCGAGCATATTACAGCCAGCGACAGGTTCAGCGGCACGCCGATCCGCAAGAAGTCTCTGAACTTGTAGCCGCCCGGGCCGTAAACCAGCGTATTGGTCTGATAGCCTATCGGCGTGGAAAAGCTGGCAGAGGCCGCCATCATGACCGCGATTACAAGGGGCCGCGCATCCACGTCCAGTGCCGCCGCCAGACCGATGGCGATTGGCGTCATGACGACGGCAACCGCGTTGTTGGACACCAGTTCTGTCAGCACCATCGACAGAGCGTAGATGGCAAAGACGACGACATAGGGCGGAAGAACGGTCATATAGGGCGCTAGCGATCCGGCGATAATCTCGACAGCGCCAGACGCCTCAAGCGCGGCACCGACGGCAAGCATGGCAAAGATCAAAGCCAGCAGGTGGCCGTCGATCGACTCGAATGCCTCGTCCGCGTCAATGCATCCCGTGAGTAGCACGATCACCGCACCCAGAAACGAAAGCTGCAGGATCGGCGCGACGTTAAATGCGGCCAGCACTACGACAGCCAGCATCACCCCGATGGAGATAGGCGCATGACTGCGGCGATACGCGCGTGCAGAGGGTTTCGATACGTCAGCAAGGTTCATGTCCGAGGCAAGGCGTTGGATATCCTCTGGCGCACCTTCCAGCAGCAGGGTGTCCCCTACTTTGACAACCAGTTCATCCAACTGCCGGCCGATATTGCGGTCGCGGCGGTGAACGGCCAGCGTATAGACGCCGTAGCGGCGACGCAGACGCATTGCGCCAAGGCTGCGGCCGACCATCCGGCATTCAGGAGAGATCAGGACCTCGACCGTCGATGTTTCGACTGCGGACACCTGATCGACCCGGCGCAATTCTTTGGTGGCTTGCAGCGACAGCAGCTCTGTCATCGCCGTGCGCAGCACAATGCGGTCGCCGACCTCTAGCTTGACGTTTTCCAGATCTCGGCGCAGCGAAGCATCGCCGCGGATCACGTCAATCAAACGCACGCCTTCGCGCTTGAACAGCTGAACGCTTAGCACTTCACGGCTGATCAGGTTGCTGTCTGGCGGAATCACCGCCTCAGCGAAAAAGCGCATCTTGGACCGGTCCGATAGCATGGTCGCCATGCTGGCCCGGTCGGGCAGCAAGCGATTTCCGAACAAAATCAGGTAACCCATCGTCCAGACCGCGATAACGAGGCCGATTGGGGTCACTTCGAATATCCCAAAAGGCTCCATCCCCGATTGCCGTGCGACACCGTCCACCACAAGGTTCGTCGATGTGCCGATCAACGTCAGCGTGCCACCCACGATAGAGCCGTAGGACAGCGGGATCAGCAGCTTGGAGGCAGACACCTTGAGCGTGCGAGCCATCTGCACAAAGACCGGCAACATGACCACGACGACAGGTGTGTTGTTCACAAACGCCGAGGCGGCCACGACGAAACCCATGACGCCGCCCACAGCCTGGCGTGGGTTCCGTTTTGCGGCGCGTTCGGCCATCTGCGTGACGTAATCCAGCGCCCCTGTCCGCACCAGCGCGCCCATGATGATGAACATCATCGCGATGGTCCAAGGGGCCGCGTTCGACAGCACCTTGACCGCATCGTCGTAGGGCAGAA
>CAWUXN010000119.1:0-14460 GCA_963926415.1 uncultured Loktanella sp. | reverse complement strand
ACGTCGTCCAGCGCGATGCGCCCCGCGCTTAGGTCCAGATCAACGGCATCATCCGCGTCTGGCAGCGCGTGGGGTTTGGACAGCGTTTTCACCGCGTCCTCGACCTCGCCCACGTTGGAATACATGCCCATCAGGGTAAAGCTGACCCAGCCAGTCATCTGCGCCAGCCGCAAACCAATCGTGCCAGCGACTGCAATATCGCCCGCCGTCGCCGCGCCCTGTTGCCACAGGAACAGTGTGATCCCAACCAGCAAAACAGGCAGCACGCCCGCCAGCGTCATTAGCAAGAATCGAAAGCCCGCGGACACCCATCCAAAGCCGAGGGAATCCAGACGGAACTTCTCCATCGCGTCGGTGGCGGCGCGGTCTTCGTGATCAGCATGGGCGAATAGTTTGACAGTCTTAATGTTAGTGATCGTATCAACCACCTGCCCAGTTACCATCGCACGACTGCCCGCACGCAGCTTTGATGTCGCGCGAATGCGGGGCATAAAGGCGCGGATCAGGCCGATATAGGCGCACATCCAAATCGCAAGCACGACCGCCGACCAGATATCGATATCAGTCAGCAGAATGATCGAGCCAACGACCGACGCCAGTGCATAAAACACTGTATTGATCGTATCGACACCCAGATCCGTCGTCGCCCGCGCGGCCTGCATCTGTTTCTGGCTGATGCGGCCCGCAAAGTCGTTGTCAAAGAACGTAACCGCTTGCCCCAGCGTGTGCCGGTGCAGCCGCGACAGAACCAAATTATAGACGGCTGGGGCAACAACGACCGACTGCATCATCCCCGAAAGACCCAACACGAGCGGCCGAAACACGATAAAAAACAGGGCAACGCCAATCAAAAGCCACGCGTTTTCCCCGAAATAGGCACTGCTCTCGCTGGCCAGCGCAGAGTCGATAACACGGCCTAGGATCAAGGCGGCCAGCACCTCTAGCATGCCCGCAAGCGTGCTGATTGCAGCCCCCACACCCATCGCACCAAAGCTGCCGCGCAGGGCCCAGCGCAGGAAGGCGATCAAGGTACCGGGGGGGGGGCCTTCGGCGCGGGAAAAGGGGTCGATCCAGTCTGAGAACTTCATGTGTTGTCCCCTAAAAATCCACCCGATTGCCGCTCCCAGAACCGGGCATAGCGACCGTTCAACGTCAACAACTCATAATGCGTGCCATCCTCGACAATGCGCCCGTCGTCCATCACTACGATCCGGTCCATGCGGGCGATGGTGGACAGGCGGTGCGCGATCGCGATCACCGTCTTACCCTGCATCAGCGTTTCCAAGGTGTCCTGAATTGCGGCCTCAACTTCGGAGTCCAGCGCACTTGTCGCCTCGTCAAGCAGCAGGATTGGCGCGTCCTTGAGGATTACCCGCGCCAGCGCAATCCGCTGGCGCTGACCACCGGATAGCTTCACGCCACGTTCACCGACCCGCACGTCATAGCCGCTGCGGCCTTCGGCATCGGCCAGCGTCGTAATGAAGTCGTGCGCCTGAGCCTGCTGCGCGGCGGCAATCATCGCGGCATCGCTGGCATCCGGCGCGCCATACAGGATGTTTTCGCGCACCGACCGATGCAGCAGTGCGCTGTCTTGCTGCACCATGCCGATGGCCTGCCGCAAACTTCCTTGCGTCACGCCTGCGACATCCTGACCGTCAACCCGAATCGTACCGCTTTCAGCGTCGTAAAACCGCAAAAACAGCTTAATCAGCGTCGATTTGCCCGCCCCAGAAGCACCGACAAGGCCGACCTTCTGCCCCGCAGGAATGGTCAGGTCGATATGCTCTAGCCCACCCTTTGCCTTGCCATAGTGATGGCTCAGTCCGGCGACTTCGATCCGCCCGGCGGTGACAGTCAGCGGCACAGCGTCGGGAGCATCGGTCAGTGTGACAGGCTGGCCAATCGTTTCCAGCCCTTCGGCCACGACACCAAGTTCTTGGAACAGCTGGCTGACCGCCCACATGATCCAACCGCTCATGCCGTTCAGGCGCAGCACCAATGCGGCAGCCGCTGCAACAACCCCTACGCTTGCCAGACCGTTCAGCCACAGCGACAGCGCCCAGCCAACAATGCCCACAACCAGCACGCCGTTCAGGAATACTAGCGCCACATCCATGATCGTATAAAGGCGCATTTCAAGCATCAGCGTCGTACGCGACTTTTCGATCGCGCCCTTGGCATATGACAGCTCTGCATCGCGATGGGCGAACATCTTGACCGCGTGGATGTTGGTATAGCCGTCCACGATCCGCCCGGTGACAACACTGCGTGCGTCAGACGACGCTTGCGAGGCTGGCTTGATCCGCTTGATCACCCAGCGCACCAAAATCAGGTAAGGGATGAGCCACGTCAGCAAGGGCAGCACCAAACGCAGGTCGGCGTCCGCTAGCAAGATGAAAGCACCGATCAAATAGGCGGCGGCAAAGGCGACAGCCTCGAAAAACTGGTTCATCACGCTGGCGACAGCGTTCGGCGTCTGCATCACGCGGTTGGCAATATGTCCGGCAAAGTCGTTTTCGAACCAATCGACGGACTGCCGCATGATCTGCCGATGCGCCCGCCAGCGCGCGAGCGTGGTCAGATTCGGGTTAATCGACTGGTTCAGCAACGCCGTGTGGGCGGTCTGGATCACGGGCCGCAAGGTCAGGAAAAACACCGCCATCGCGATTAGCTCGACGCCATGATCCTCCCAGAAAATGACAGGGTCTTTATCCAGCAGATCAACCAGCCGTCCAAGGTAGCCAATCAGGCCGACTTCGATGAAGGCGACAAACGTTGACAGGCCGGCCGTGACCGCAAAGACGCGATGAAACGGCCGGGTATAATCCCGCAGAAACGGCGCAAGCCGCGTGGGCGGTGTGTCGGTCTCCTCATACGGCGTATAGGGATCGACAAGGCGTTCGAAATAACCAAACACGGGAAGGCCTCTGTCTTTCGGACCTTTGATGTAGGTCCCGAGTTGCAAAAGGAAACGCCTTAAGCCAGCAGATCGTACCGGGTCAGGGTAAAGCCGGACGCGATCCAGCGGGCTTCTGCCTGTCTCAGCGCTGCGCCAAGGGCTGGGCCCTGCAAGGCCGGCATGAAATCGGCGGCTTTCACGGGCAGGATTTGCCCGTCGCCAAGGCGGGCTGCGGCAACGTCCTTATCATTCAGCGGTTGCGACAGCGACGCGGCCAGAACAAGCCCGCGGTCGATGGCGACGGTGGCACCGTAGCGATAGCCAGCCTCTCCTGCACTGATATCCATATCGCGCAGGATGACGTGGCGCTGCGCCTCTGCATTCGTCAGGCGCAGGCGGTCTGGATCGCCGCCCAGCGCGGCAAGGCGACGGCTGAAGTCAGGCACTATTTCAGCGAGTTCTTCAAGGTGGATGAGCACAGTCAACGCGTTCGGCCCTGCCCCCGGCAGCACCCGCAACAGCGCACCGCTTGCAGCCATGCTAGCGACAGCAGGGGCCGGATTTGGCGCGGACAGCAGCTTGCGCATTTCCTGCCCAATCCGTTCTGCGGACAACCCATTGATACCGTCTACATGTGCGGCGCAAGCGGCCAGCCCGTCAGCGTCGATGCCCATCGCCGGATCGCCGTACCACGCGAAAAAGCGGAAAAAGCGCAGGATGCGCAGGCAATCTTCCTGAATACGCTGCGCCGCATCACCGATAAAGCGCACATGCCCGGCCAATATATCGGGAATACCGCCAAGCGGATCATGAAGCGTGCCATCAGGGGCGGCATAAAGCGCGTTCATCGTGAAATCACGGCGGCGGGCGTCTTCCTCGGCGGTATCGGCAAAGACGACGGTGGCATGGCGCCCGTCCGTGTCCACATCGCGGCGGAAGGTTGTGACCTCAAATGGGGCACCATCGACAACGACGGTGACAGTCCCGTGGTCGATGCCGGTAGGAACAACCTTGAAACCAGCCGCTTTTCCCAAATTTGTGACTGTTTCTGGCCGAGCGTCGGTGGTCAAATCCAGATCGCTGGCGGCAGCGCCAATCAGTGCATTGCGCACGCATCCACCAACGAACCACGCCTGATGGCCCGCATCTGTGAGCATGGCACAGACCCGCTGCGCGCTTTGGTTTGACAGCCAGTCTGGGGCGATTTTCATTTGTGGGTCCGATCTGCTAGTGCGCGCAAAATGCGCCCGGTAGCGCCCCAGATGTAATAGGGGCCGAAGGGCACGGTATAATAATGGCGCATCCGGCCCTGCCAGCGGCGCGACTGGATCAGAAAATGCGCGGGGTTGGTGACATGGTCCAGCGGCACCTGAAAAACCTCAGCGACCTCGCCCGCCTCTGGCACGGGGGTAAAATCACCGTGGATCAGGCCGATCACGGGGGTCATCAGAAAACCGGTCACAGTTTCATGCCCCGGCATCTGACCAAGGACCTCGACTTGGCTGCGAGGCAGGCCGATTTCTTCTTCTGCTTCGCGCAGCGCGGCGTCAATAGTGGTGGGATCGCCTGCGTCCTGCTTGCCGCCCGGAAAAGCAATCTGCCCCGGATGATGTTTCAGGGCAGCAGAACGCATGGTCAGGAAAATAGTTTCTGTTTGGGCGCTAACCGCGACCAGAACGCCGGCGGCTCGCAAAGCGCGCCCAGCAGGCACACCGACGCCCTTGTTAAGATCAAAGTCCGTCGAGGGCCGGCCCGGCTGGGCCAGCGCCTCTTGTAGTCTGTTTTTCAGATCACTCTGCGCCATCGGACGACACAGCCTCGAACCCGAGGGTTTCCGGCTGAAATTCGTAGTGGGCACCGCAGAATTGGCAATCGGCCGTGACGATGCCTTCGTCGGTGGCCATCGTATTGATGTCCTTGGCCGAATAGATCGACAGACTTTGCCGCACGCGGTCGGCGGAACAGGTACAGCCAAAGGTTACGGGCTGCGGGTCATAAACGCGCGGCTGTTCCTCGTGGAACAGACGGACCAGCAAGTCAGTCGGCTGCACGGTCGGGCCAATCAGTTCCAGCGCATCGACGGTATCCAGCAGCATGTTGGCACGCCGCCAGTTTTCACCCTCGTCAGCGTCCAGAATATCCTCTGCCGCCAGCAGGCCGTCTTCACCGGACGGGCCATCCTTTTCCATCAGCGGCGACGCCTTTGGCATGTGCTGCAACATGACACCGCCCGCGCGCCAATGCTCGCCTTCACCCGGAAGGGTGCTGCGGCCATGGTTCAGCGCGAACCGGGTAGGGATTTGCTCTGACTGAGCAAAGTACGTCTCGGCGCAGGCCGAAAGCGAACCACCCGCCAGCGGCGTGATCCCCTGATAGGGCTGAGTCCCTTCGCCCTGATCGATCAGGATGGCGAAGTAGCCTTTGCCGATCTGTTCAAACGCGTCGGCATCAAGATCAAGGGTGTCCTTGTCATACGCCGCATAGGCGCGAATTCGCCCTGGTTGACCATCTTCGGTCGGGCCATAGTAATCAGTCGCGATCAAGCGCACCGGGCCACCCGATCCGCGCACTTGTAGGGACAGCTTCCAGCGCAGCTTCATCGTTTCGCCGATCAGGGCGGTCAGCAGACACATTTCAGCAACCAGCCCTTCGATCAGGGCAGGATAGTCGTGCTGTTTCAGCACATCTTCTAAGACGCCGTCCAAACGGGCCACGCGGCCACGGATGTCAGAGGCGTCAAGCTGGAACGGCAGGACGGTGTCGTCCCAGGCGATACGAGAGCCGAGGGTCATGGGCTTTCCTTACAGGGTCGGATTTGGCATACCGCCACCATATAGTGACCGCAAGCTGTGGTCCAAGGGGAGAGCCATGATCAGACGGTATGGCAGCACGCCCAAAAATGGGCAGCACTATGGAATGCGGGCCGGCGTTTACGCGATCTTGCCCCGCGATGGCGCGATCCTGATGACCTTTCAGGGCGATCCACATAACGAGCTGCAACTGCCCGGCGGCGGGATCGATCCGGGCGAAAGCCCGCTGCGCGCACTGCACCGCGAAGTGTTCGAAGAAACCGGCTGGCATATCGCCCGCCCCCGGCGTCTGGGCGCATTCCGCCGTTTCACGTTCATGCCCGACTATGACCGCTTTGCCGAGAAGCTGTGCCATGTCTATGTTGTCCACCCTGTCCGCCGGATTGGCCCACCAAGTGAGCCGAACCATAAAGCGCTTTGGGTTGATCCAGCCATGGCGCTGCAAAATCTTGCGAATGTCGGTGATGCCGCTTTTCTGGCCGATTACGTTGCAGGTCTTTGATGGCAAAGGGTTGCGGGCAATATCCACCCGCAACGGTTGCCATACTATGATCTTCGGAACCTTGCCCCCTTTGCGGAAAACCAGTATCGCGCTGGGTCAAGTAACATTGACACAAAGGCCGCGCCCATGACCGCCCCCAAGAAAGTCGTCCTCGCCTATTCGGGCGGTCTGGACACCTCGATCATCCTCAAATGGCTGCAAACGGAATACGGCTGCGAAGTCGTGACCTTTACCGCCGATCTTGGCCAAGGCGAAGAGCTGGAACCAGCCCGCGCCAAGGCAGAGATGATGGGTGCATCCAGCATCCATATCGAAGACCTGCGTGAAGAATTCGTGCGCGATTTCGTATTCCCGATGTTCCGCGCCAACGCGCTGTACGAAGGCCTGTACCTGCTGGGCACCTCTATCGCGCGCCCGCTGATCTCCAAGCGACTGGTCGAGATCGCTGCCATGGAAGGTGCCGACGCTGTCGCCCATGGCGCGACTGGCAAGGGCAACGATCAGGTCCGGTTTGAACTGGCCTGCTATGCTCTGAACCCTGATATCAAGGTCATCGCGCCTTGGCGTGAATGGGATCTGACCAGCCGCACCAAGTTGCTGGAATTTGCAGAGCAGAACCAGATCCCCGTCGCCAAAGACAAGCGCGGCGAAGCGCCGTTCAGCGTTGACGCGAACCTGCTGCACACGTCTTCCGAAGGCAAAGTGCTGGAAGACCCGGCGCAAGAAGCGCCCGATTATGTTTATCAGCGCACCGTCGCGCCAGAGGATGCCCCCGATACCGCCGAGATGGTCGAGATCACCTTTGAAAAAGGTGATGCCGTCGCAATCAACGGCGAGGCATTGTCCCCCGCCACGATCCTGACCAAGCTGAACGAGCTTGGTGGCAAGCACGGCGTAGGCCGTCTTGATCTGGTGGAAAACCGCTTCGTCGGCATGAAATCGCGCGGAATCTATGAAACTCCTGGCGGCACCATCCTGCTCGAGGCGCACCGCGGCATCGAGCAGATAACGCTGGATTCTGGCGCTGGCCACCTGAAAGACAGCATCATGCCCCGCTATGCAGAGCTGATCTATAACGGTTTCTGGTTCTCGCCAGAGCGTGAAATGATGCAAGCGTTGATCGACAAGAGCCAAGAGCATGTCAGCGGCACCGTGCGCGTGAAGCTGTACAAAGGGTCCGCTCACACCGTGGCACGCTGGTCGGATCACAGCCTGTATTCCGAAGCGCATGTGACCTTCGAGGATGACGCCGGTGCCTATGATCAGACCGACGCACAAGGCTTTATCCAGCTGAACGCGCTGCGCCTAAAACTGCTTGCTGCCCGCAACCGTCGCCTGAAGTAAAAACAACCCCGCCTGCAACAAGTGCTGCAGGCGGGGTTAAACAGGGTAATCGTTAAAAAATTTAAGCCACGCGCAGGCCAGAAACACGGCAACGCATAACAAACCAACAGACCGGAGCAACTTTAAGCCATTCTCGCTTTCAATCACGAAAGCCCGGCTCAAAGAGTTTCAAACATTTCTACCTATTTCTGATCGGCCTGCTGTCGCGCTTCAGTCAAACCCGCGTGACCGGGCAGAGCATTGCTTGCTCTGCTCATGGAGGGCATGCACCTTGGCCGAAATCGGAGGGACCACCATGGCCAACGTATTCGACCGTCTGAAAATTGCAGCGCTGTCTGTTGCCGCTGGCGCGGTGGCAATCCTTGTACCGCTGGGCGCACAGGCTAGGCAGCAAACCGCCATCGTCGCGGGTGGCTGTTTCTGGTGCGTCGAGTCCGACTTTGAAAGCGTGCCCGGCGTGGGCGACGTCGTGTCCGGCTATACTGGTGGATCACAGGTCAATCCGACTTACAGCCAAGTGGGGCGCGGTGCGACGGGTCACTACGAGGCGGTGATGATCCCCTTTAACGACAGCGTCATCAGCTACCGCCAGATCATGGACCTGTTTTTCCGCAGCGTTGATCCGACGGATGCAGGCGGGCAGTTCTGCGATCGCGGTAACCAGTATCGTACCGCCATCTTTGTCACGACGCAGGCGCAGGCCGACACCGCCGCCTCGGTCAAAACGGCCGCGGAACAGGCGCTTGGCCGCCAGATAGTTACCCCGATTGTGCAGGCCAGCACTTTTTACCGCGCAGAGGCGTATCACCAAGACTATTATAAAGGCGCCAAGCTGGTAGTGACGCGCGGCGGGCCGAAGCGTCAAAGCGATGCCTATAACTTCTATCGAAAAGGCTGCGGCCGCGATGCGCGGATTCAACAGCTATGGGGCGCAGATGCACCCTTCATTCATCACTAGGCTTTCATTTAGGGCCTGAAATCCTCTAGCTCTTTCAGGTCCGGGATTACATCAGCGGTGCCGTGACGCGTGACCATCAGTGCTGCGGCACGCGTCGCCAGATTGATCGCCTGCGCCATAGGATGCCCCCGGTCCAGTCCCGCGAGCACATAGCCAGTAAAAGTATCACCAGCGCCTGTCGTATCGATGGGCGTAACCGGGATGGCGTCAAAATGGCGAAGCCCATCTGGTCCGAACCAGTCGGAGCCGTCACCGCCCAACGTGACAATGACATCGCGTACACCCAGATCCTGCGGCCGTTTTCCGGTCGCATGCTCGAGCTGGTCCGCCTCTAGCGCATTCAACACCAGCAGGTTCAGATAGGGCAGCACCGCCTTGACCCGGTCCGCATCAAACGGCGCGGCAGCATAGGCAATTTGAAGTCCCATTTTCTTGCCCAGCGATGCAGCCGTGCGTTGCAAGTTCGTCTCGTTCTGGATCAACAGCCAATCCCCAGTTTGAGCCTCGGCCATCGCCTCTTGCAGGATTGCCTGCGGGATCGCGACGTTAGCACCGGGATGAAGGATCACGATATTCTCGCCCTGCGAATCGACTAGGACCATCGCCTGCGCAGTGTCTTCATCCACCCGCGCTATAAATCGAGTATCAACGCCGTATTCCATCAGGCGATCGACAGTCCATTCGCCATCATCGCCGATAGCCCCGATATGATGCACAATGGCAGCCGCACGAGCCGCAGCCACAGACATATTCGTCCCTTTACCGCCCAGAAACACGTTACGCGCCGTCGACGACAGCGTTTCACCGGCAGCGGGCATGTGCGGCAAGGAAAATACATTGTCGATGTTGATCGAACCCAAATTCCAGATCGCCATTTCAACCTACCTTACACGCGGCAATGACCGCCATATTCAGAATATCGTTCACAGTGCTGACGGTCGAACAGATCTGGATTGGCTTGTCGATGCCCGATAGGATCGGTCCAATCACGGTAGCCCCGGCCATTTCCTGCATCAGCTTGACCGAGATTGAAGCAGAGTGACGCGCCGGCACAACCAGCACATTGGCTGGCCCGGTCAGACGGCTAAAGGGATAATGCGCCTGCGCTACGGGATTCAGGGCCACATCAACGGTCATTTCACCTTCGTATTCGAAATCAACGCCGCGCCCATCCAAAACCTTGGGTGCCTGATGCATCTTTTCGGCGCGTTCAGACACGGGATAGCCGAATGTTGAAAACGACAGAAAGGCCACGCGCGGCTCTAACCCCAGATCACGCGCCACGGCGGCCCCGCGCTCGGCAATATCGGCCAAATCGTTCTGATCGGGCCATTCGTGCACCAACGTATCCGCGATCAGCACGATGCGGCCCCGGTTCAGTACGGCAGTCACACCAACGGCACCGTCGTGTGGACCCGCATCAAAGACGTGGTTGATCAGCTCTAGCACGTGCGCAGATTTGCGCGTCGCCCCGGTGACCATGCCGTCCGCGTGACCGTGCGCCAACATCAGCGCGGCAAAGACATGGCGGTCACGTGCCGCCAGACGGTGCACGTCCTGCCGGTCGTGGCCCTTGCGCTGCAGTCGGTCATACAAAAACGTCTTGTAGGTTTCGAGGTGGGGCGTGTTTGCAGCGTTCACGACCTCCAACTCTTCGATCGCGCCGGCCAGACCTTCAGCGCGCAGCATCTCGGCAACGTCTTTCGTCCGGCCAACAACCAGCGCCTTGCCCAGCCCCTGCCGCTGATAGGCGATGGCGGCGCGCAGTACGCGCGGATCGTCGCCCTCGGTAAAGATGACGGACGATTGCGCCGCCCTCGCACGCGCATTCAGACCGCGCAGCATGTTCGCCGTGGGATCCATACGGGATTTGAGCGACGCTTCGTAGGCATCCATGTCGATAATGGGGCGCCGAGCAACGCCGGTGGCCATGCCCGCTTTGGCGACAGCAGGCGGGATGCGGTGGATCAGGCGCGGATCAAACGGCGTCGGGATGATGTAATCGCGGCCAAAAGTCAGCTTTTTGCCATATGCGACGGCAACTTCCTCTGGCACGTCCTCGCGGGCCAGCTGCGCAAGAGCATGCGCGCAGGCGATCTTCATCTCGTCATTGATCGCGCGGGCGTGGATATCGAGGGCACCACGGAACAGATAAGGAAAGCCCAGCACGTTGTTGACCTGGTTCGGATAATCGCTGCGGCCCGTTGCGACGATCGCATCGGCGCGGACGGCATGCGCCTCTTCTGGTGTGATTTCCGGGTCCGGGTTCGCCATGGCAAAGATGACCGGGTTCGGAGCCATATCAAAGACCATTTCGGGGGTAACCGCCCCTTTTGCGCTGACGCCAAGGAACACATCGGCCCCCTTCATTGCATCGGCCAAGGACCGCGCTGGGGTGTTCGCAGCATGGGCGGACTTCCACTGGTTCATCCCCTCGGTCCGGCCCTGATAGATCACGCCTTTGGTGTCACACATGATGCAATTGTCGTGGGTCGCGCCCATCGACTTGAGCAGTTCAAGGCAAGCGATCCCCGCAGCCCCCGCCCCGTTCAAAACGATACGCACATCTTCGATTTTTTTGCCGCTGATGTGCAGCGCGTTCAGCAGCCCGGCGGCGCAGATCACGGCGGTGCCGTGCTGGTCGTCGTGGAAAACGGGGATATCCATTTCCTCTTTAAGGCGCTGCTCGATGATAAAGCACTCAGGTGCCTTAATATCCTCAAGATTGATGCCGCCAAAGGTCGGCCCCATAAGGCGCACCGCGTTGCAAAATGCGTCGGGATCTTCGGTATCAAGCTCGATATCGATGGAATTGACGTCGGCGAAACGCTTAAAAAGCACCGACTTGCCTTCCATGACTGGCTTGGACGCCAGAGCGCCCAAGTTGCCAAGGCCCAGCACGGCGGTGCCGTTGGAAATCACGGCGACTAAGTTACCCTTGTTCGTATAATCATAGGCCTTTGCGGGATCGGCAAAAATCTCTTCACACGGGATCGCGACACCAGGAGAGTAGGCCAGCGACAGGTCGCGCTGCGTGGCCATGGGGACGGTTGCCGTCACCTCCCACTTGCCGGGGGTCGGCGCGATGTGAAAGCCAAGTGCGTCTTCGCGTGTGATCTTTTGCCGTGTCATATGATCCCCTCCCGGTCATGAGCGATAAGGTGTAGCGCGCGCCTTGATGCTGCTCAAGCACGGCTTTCATCGCGGGCCTGCCAGTGTTAGCAAAACCGGAATACCGGGGGATGCTATGACCGAGACCGTAACGCCGATGATGGCGCAATATCTGGACCTAAAACAGGGCTATCCCGACGCGATCCTGTTCTACCGAATGGGCGATTTCTACGAGATGTTCTTTGACGACGCTGTGGCCGCAGCCGCTGCACTGGATATTGCGCTGACTAAACGCGGCAAGCACTTGGGCAACGATATCGCCATGTGCGGCGTGCCGGTTCACAGCGCGGAAGGCTATTTACTGACATTGATCCGCAAGGGTTTCCGCGTTGCCGTCTGCGAACAGATGGAGGACCCCGCCGAGGCAAAGAAACGCGGATCAAAATCCGTAGTCCACCGTGACGTGGTCCGGCTTGTTACGCCCGGCACCATAACCGAAGACACACTGCTTGATGCGCGCCGTCACAACTTTTTGGCAGCCATCGCGCAGGTGCGCGACATCACGGCGCTGGCCTGGGTCGATATTTCGACCGGCTCGTTGCGTGTCATGGAATGCCCGGTCGTAAACCTTGGCCCCGAACTGGCGCGCCTGGCCCCCAAAGAGGTGCTGATCGCCGACGGGACAGAGCCCGCATTTCGCGACATCGTCACCGATGCCGGTGGCAGCCTGACCGCGCTGGGGCGTTCCGCCTTTGACAGCACGCAGGGCGAAAAGCGGCTGTGCAATATTTTTGCCGTCGGGTCGCTGGACGCCTTTGGCAGCTTTAGCCGGGCCGAAGTCGCGGCGCTCGCAGGCCTCGCCGGCTATCTGGAGATTACGCAAAAGGGCAATCTGCCCTTGCTGCGCCCGCCGGTGCAAGAACAGCGCGCCGCAATCATGCAGATCGATGCCGCCACGCGCCGTTCGCTCGAGCTAACGCAGACCATGGCGGGTGGCCGCACCGGGTCGCTGTTGGACGCCATCGATCGAACAATCACGGCGGCCGGGGCGCGGCTGCTAGATCGCAGGCTATCTGCCCCATCGCGCCGGAAGGATATTATCACCGCCCGGCAGGACGCAGTCGCTGCGTTGTGCGAAAACGCCCCGCTGACGGCTGATCTGCGCGAACATTTACGCAGCGTGCATGATCTGGACCGGGCTTTGTCCCGGCTGGCCCTTGAACGCGGGGGACCACGCGATATGGCCGCGATACGCAATACAATCGGTCAGGCCGCAATCTTATATCAGACTCTAAATAAGGCAGAACTGCCTGAAGTGCTGTCTGCGGCGCAACGCGACCTTGTCGGGCAAGATGAACTGCTTGATCTATTGGACGCCGCGTTAGTGGCAGAGCCGCCTTTGCTCGCCCGCGACGGCGGCTTTATTGCGCCCGGCTATGATGCAGCGCTGGATGCAGCGCGGCAGTTACGCGACGAAGGCCGTAGCGTGATTGCACATATGCAGGCTGATTTCATCGCGCAAACTGGAATTAACGCTCTGAAAATAAAGCATAATAACGTTCTTGGATACTTCATCGAAACCACAGCAACCCACGCCGAACGCATGATGGCACCGCCGCTGTCCGACACTTTTATCCATCGCCAGACCACAGCCAATCAGGTCCGGTTCACGACCGTGGAACTGAACGAGATCGAGTCCCGCATCCTCAACGCAGGTGGAGAGGCACTGGACATAGAAAAGCTGCTCTATGCAGCCGTTTCGGCCCAGATTCTGGCACATCAGGCCGCCCTTGGGCAGCTTGCACGCGCCTTGGCAGAGATCGATCTGGCCGCGTCCTTTGCGCATATGGCCCGGCAGGACGGCTGGGTGCGCCCCATCATCGACGACAGCCGGGCGTTTCACATCACGGGCGGTCGGCACCCTGTGGTAGAGGAGGCGCTACGCAAATCAGGAACACCCTTTGTAGCCAACGATTGCGAACTGACCCAGACACCTATCTGGCTTCTGACCGGCCCCAACATGGCCGGCAAATCAACGTATCTGCGTCAGAACGCACTCATTGCCGTGCTTGCACAGATCGGTGCCTTCGTTCCCGCGGCTGCAGCGCATATCGGCATTGTCAGTCAGATCTTCAGCCGGGTTGGCGCATCAGACGATTTGGCGCGGGGCCGCTCGACCTTTATGGTAGAGATGGTTGAAACGGCGGCGATCCTTAATCAGGCAGACGACCGCGCGTTGGTCATCCTGGACGAGATCGGGCGCGGCACGGCCACATATGACGGCTTGTCGATCGCATGGGCGACGCTGGAGCACTTACACGACGTGAACCGATGCCGCGCGCTCTTTGCGACCCACTATCACGAGATGAGCAACCTGTCAGCCAAGCTTGATGGCGTAGACAACGCCACAGTCAGCGTGAAGGAATGGGACGGCGACGTCATTTTCTTGCATGAGGTCAAAAAGGGAACCGCCGACCGCAGCTATGGCGTGCAGGTCGCACGGCTTGCGGGTCTTCCACCCGCCGTTGTGGCACGGGCCAAAGTGGTGCTGGAGGCTTTGGAAAAAGGTGAACGCGAGGGCGGCACCGCGCGCCGTGCCATCATAGATGATCTCCCACTGTTTGCGGCGACACCGCCGACGGCACCCGTGAAACAATCAGTGATCGAGAACCGGCTTCGCGACATCTCGCCTGACGACCTGACGCCAAAAGATGCTTTGGCACTCATCTACGAGCTGCGCAGCCTTATCGCAGAAAAGTAATAACAGGACAAAAGCGCTGTTCTGCTTTTCTTCGTGTCAAAAATACCTTGGGGCTCCGGGGGCTTTGCCCCCGGT
>CAWUXN010000118.1:0-3096 GCA_963926415.1 uncultured Loktanella sp. | reverse complement strand
CGATGATTGAAACGACGGCGATTTATTGTCTTGTTATCGCGCTGCTGCTGTTGTTCGCAAACCCGTTGCTCGCGTGACCATTAATTTCTGGACGCTGGGGCTGCAGGCGATCAACGTCATTATCCTGATCTGGCTTTTGACGCGCGTCTTCTGGAAACCCATCGCCGCCGCCATCGCTGCCCGTCAGGCCGCGACCCAAGGCTTGCTGGACGCCGCTGCAGATGTGCAGGCCAAGGCAGATGCGGCGCTGGCTGAGGTCACGAAAGCCCGCGACGGGATTTCGGCCGAGCGCACCGACACGCTGGCCGAGGCTGCAACGCAGGCCGAAGCGTCGGCCAAGCAGACGCTTGAGGCCGCGCGCGCGCAAGCAGAGGCGCTGCTGGACGCCGCCGCAATAACTGCGGCCACCAAAGCGGAAGCGGGCCGCGCAACGGCTGAAAAGGCATCAGCCGTCCTCGCGGTGACGATAACAAACAAACTGCTGGTGGGGCTTGATAAAGAGGTCGTCCAGACGGCCTTTTTGGCCCGTCTGGTTGCGGGAATCGCCGCGATGGCACCGCAGGATCGCGCAGCCCTCGTCGCCATCAAAGATGGGATTGATCTGGTCAGCCCCGGCGATCTAGACGCGGACGAGCAATCGGCCATCACCGCGACGGTTCACAAGGCGCTTGGCGCAAAACCTGACCTGCGCTTTGTCACCGACCCAGAGCTGATTGCAGGCGTAGAATTGCGCTCGCCGCATTTCACGCTGCATAACAGTTGGCGCGCGGATCTTGATGACATCGAAAAGGCCCTGACCCATGCCGCGTGACGAGCCGAACTGGCTGACGACGGCGCTGCAAAAGCTGGACGCCGTCACCCTTGCCCCCCGCGCCGCCTATCGTGGCCGGGTCGAGGAAATCGGCGACGGCGTCGCCTTGATCTCTGGTCTGCCCGATGTAGGGCTGGACGAGGTGCTGCATTTTTCCGGCGGCCAGACCGGCTTTGCTCGCGTGCTGGACCCGGACCTAATCGGTTGCGTGCTGCTGGACGGCACCACAGAGGTCTTGGCTGGGGACTCCGTCTTCGGAACCGGCACCGTCGTCGATGTTCCCGTAGGAGAGGCCTTGCTTGGCCGTATCGTCGACCCGCTGGGTCGCCCTCTGGACGGCAAGGGCCCGATCTCCACGACCGTCCGGCTGCCCATCGACCGCGCAGCGCCCGCGATCATCGACCGTGATCTGGTGACGCAGCCGGTGCAGACTGGCGTTGTCGTCGTGGATACGCTGTTCCCTCTTGGGCGCGGCCAGCGCGAGTTGATCGTTGGCGATCATTCCACCGGCAAGACCACGCTGGCCGTCGACGCGATCATCGCGCAGGCGAACAGCGATATGATCTGCGTCTATGTCGCCGTGGGGCAGAAATCCTCTAGCGTGCGGCGCGCGATTGATGCGCTACAAAAGGGCGGTAATTTTGACCGCTGCATCGTTATTGTTGCCAGTGCGGCCAGCGCGCCGGGCCTGCAATGGATAGCGCCTTATGCGGGCATGACGATGGCTGAACATTTCCGCGACGCAGGCCAGCATGCGCTGATCGTCATCGACGATCTGTCCAAACATGCTGCCACTCACCGTGAAATCGCGCTGTTGACGCGGCAGAGCCCGGGCCGCGAGGCCTATCCCGGCGATGTTTTTTATATTCACGCCCGTTTGCTGGAACGCGCGGCAAAGCTGTCACCCGCGCTGGGCGGTGGGTCGCTGACTGCCTTGCCGATTGCGGAAACCGTGGCGGGAAATCTGTCGGCCTATATTCCGACGAACCTGATCTCGATCACTGACGGGCAGATTGTGCTGGATGCAGCGTTGTTCCACCAGGGCCAGAAACCGGCGGTGGATGCAGGGTTGAGCGTCAGCCGCGTCGGTGGCAAGACGCAGTCCAAAGTGCTGCGTGACGCCGCCGGAACCCTGCGGCTGGACTATGCCCAGTTTCTGGAACTCGAGGTCTTTACCCGCTTTGGCGGCATGCCCGATGGCCGCGTGCGCGAGCAACTGACGCGCGGGGCCCGGATCAGAGAAGCGCTGCGGCAGGGGCAGCACACGCCGTTCCGGCTGGTGGACGAGGTCGCGCTGATGCTTGCTGTGCAAACTGGCCTGCTGGACCCCTTGCCACTGGACGCGGTGAAGGCCTTTCGCTGCGCAATTCCCAAGGCGCTCGACACAGACGCGGGTATTGCCGTTCAGACGATGGACGAGTCCGGCACCTTGGATGATGATGCCCGCGAGGTTTTGTTGGCCGCGCTGTCACGCCTTGCAATCGGGTTGACGCCAGCCGAGCCGGCTCAGAAGACATGACCGAACGGCTGGCTGACATCAGTGCCCGGATTGACGGCATCCGTAAGCTAGGGTCAGTCGTAAACGCGATGAAGGGCATCGCCTCGGCCCGTGCCCATGTCGCCCGCGCACAGGTTAAGGCGGTCGACAGCTATGCCGCGACCCTTGCCAGCGCCATGGCGCAGGTTTTGGCACCGGGGGCAGAGGACAGCGATGTCCCTGCGGCGGGGAGGACAGGTGTGCTGGTGTTCTGCGCCGAACAAGGCTTTGCCGGGGCGTTCAGTGAAAGGGTGCTTGATACCCTTCCAAAGGGCGGCCCCGTTTTTCTGATCGGCACGCGCGGCCTGTCCATCGCCGCCAGCCGGGGGGTCACGGCGCAATGGCACGCGGCCTTGCCGTCCCATTCCAACGGTATCCCCAAACTGGCAGAGGCGATTACGACCGCGACGCTGGCCGCAGTGGCGGGGGGGCAGATCGACACCCTTGATGTGATCCACACCAGCTGGCAGGTGGGCCGCCCTGATGTCGTGCGGCGCAAGCTCTTTCCCCTTGATCTGTCGGCCCTGCCAGCCCCCACCGGCGCGGCAGTTCTGACGCAACTGCCCGCCGCCGCGCTGATCGAGAGCCTTGGGCAGAATTACCTTCATGCCTTGATCACCCGCGCCGCCTTGCACGCCTTTGCCGCTGAAAACGAGGCGAGGATGCAGGCGATGACCTCTGCAGGTAGTCAGATCGAAAAAGAGCTTTCGGTTTTCGAGGCAAAGCTGCGCCGCGTGCGCCAAGAGGC
>CAWUXN010000117.1:0-2725 GCA_963926415.1 uncultured Loktanella sp. | reverse complement strand
GCAGGCTTTGCCGTTGTCGGCAACCTGCGCATGGCCCAGACGGATGCGCGGATGGAGGAATATCAGCTCTACGCCTCGACCGCCGAAACTTGCGGTGTGCCTTACCTTTTTATGACACCGGAAGAGGTGAAGGCTAAATGGCCCTTGATCGAAACCTCTGATCTGAAGGGCGCGCTCTACCACAACACCGACGGTTACATTAACCCCGCCGACGTGACGATGGCGATGGCCAAGGGCGCGCGCCAACGCGGTGTGATGATCGAACGCCGCTGGCAGGCGGATGCGTTCAACTGGAACGGCACCCACTGGGAAGTCACCGCGACCAAAATGATTGAGAAGGGCGGCAACCTTGTCCCCTCTGACGAACACATCGTCATCACCGCCGAACACGTCGTCACCGCCTCCGGCAACCACGCCCAGCGGACGGCGAAAATGCTGGGCATCAAGATCCCCGCGATCCCCGTCGAACACCAGTTCATCGTCATGGACCAAGATCCGGCCTTGGTCGAATACCGCAAAACCAACCCAGAACACCCCGTCGTGCGCGATGCCGACGCACAATCCTACGTCCGTGAAGAACGCGGCGGCTGGATCCTCGGCGTCTATGAAAAGAACGCCCCGGCGCGGTTCGAATACGGCGTGCCCGACAGCTTCCGCGCCGACCTGTTCGAGCTCAATCTGGAACGGATCGAAGAGCAGTATCTGGCGATGATCCACCGCATCCCGTCTTGCGAAGACTCCGGCCTGAAAAACGATTTCAACGGCCCGATCTGCTACACCCCCGATGGCAATCCGCTTGTCGGCCCCGCGCCGGGCCTACATAACATGTGGCTGGCCGAAGGCTTCAGCTTTGGTATCACCGCCGCTGGCGGCACCGGCTACTACCTTGCCCAAATGATGGTGAAGGGAGAGGCCGAAATCGACATGGCATCGCTCGATCCCAAGCGCTACGGCCCGTGGATGACGACCGAATGGGCCGCTCGCAAAAACGAGGAAGCCTACGAACACGTCTACATCCTGCACCATCCCGACGAAGAACGCCCCGCCTGCCGCCCCCTGCGCACCACGCCCGCCTTTGATAGGCAAAAAGCGCGCGGCGCACAATTCGGCTGGGTCAACGGATGGGAGCGCCCCAACTACTTCGGCCCCGTCGATGCGCCGGAAAACTTCGACCACGATGCGCGCAGCTTCCGCCGTGGCGGCTGGTGGAAACACGCAGTAGAAGAGGCGAAAGCCATCCGCGAAGGCGTCGGCCTGATCGACGCCAGCGCCTTTACCAAGCACCGCGTCAGCGGCCCCGGTGCCACCGCTTTCCTTGACTCGTTCACCACCAACAAACTGCCAAAGGTCGGCCGCATCAATCTGACCTATGCGTTGACTGCTGCAGGCACCACGCGCACCGAATACACCATCGCCCGCACCGCAGAGGACGACTACTACCTCATCTCTGCCGGCGCATGGACTGCCTACGATCAGGACTACCTCTACAAGGCAATCGCCGACAAAGAGGCCGCCTTCGGCCGCATCAACGCTCAAGAGGTCACGACCCAATGGGGCGTCTTCGCCATCGCTGGCCCCAAATCCCGCGATGTGCTGCAGTCCATCATCAAGGACGCCGACCCTGCCACCGCCTTGTCAAATAAACGCTTCCCGTGGCTGTCCGTGCGCGACATCGAACTGGGAATGTGCCCCGTCCGCGCCATCCGCGTCGCCTATACGGGTGAACTTGGTTGGGAGCTTCACCACCCGATCGAGATGCAAAACTACCTGTTCGACCTGCTGGAAAAGGCTGGCGAGGCGCATGGCATGAAGCTCGTCGGTGCCCGCGCCCAGAACTGGCTGCGGCAGGAAAAATCCTACCGTGCCTTCGGCAACGAACTCGGCCGCGACGCCACCCCGATGGAAGCGGACCTGCCGCGCTTCATCGACCTGAACAAAGACTTCCACGGCAAGGCTGAAATGCAGGCCAAGGGCATCCGCTCCACCTGCGTCACTCTTTTGCTCGACGGGCCGGACAACGCTGACCCTTGGGGCCGCGAAGTCCTGTATCACGGCGACACCCGCGTCGGCCGCCTGACCTCTGGTGGCTATTCGGTGCACTTCGGTAAATCCATCGGGATGGGCTACGTCCATCCGGACCACGCCGCCGTGGGCACCAAACTGCAGGTCAAGATGTTCGACCAGCTCTGGCCCTGCGAGATCGTAGAGGACTCCCCTTACGATCCTCAAAACGCCTTCATCCGCAAAGACGGCTGATCCACATTCATTTGGCCAGATAAACTCCTGGGGAGGGTGGCACCCCCGGGGGGGGCGCCCCCTCTGCCCCCCTTAACGCTCAGCCTTGTCGCGCCGCCGCTGGCGAAATTTCTCGGCCCGGCGGCGCAGGCGGATGATGGCGCCTGACACCGGGCGGCGCAGCCATGGCACATCGACAGCCAGCAGCAGCAGCCCGACCGGGATCATCCACAACCCGAACACCGGCAGGATCGCCAGCAACCCGCCCAAGATAAAGGCCACGCCCACCGGCACCCGCACCAGCGCCCATCCCGGGCGGCTGATGGGAACAGCAGGCTGCCCATACGTGGATAGTCACGGCGCAGCCGTTCAAATTGACGGTGCAGGCGGCGGCCTTCTGGATTGATTCGGTGTCTGATCATGTGCAGGACATGGCTGTGCCGGCCCATTCATCAAGGGGCCCGCTGCCACATTCTTTCCCAAAACCCGA
>CAWUXN010000116.1:0-2867 GCA_963926415.1 uncultured Loktanella sp. | reverse complement strand
ACCGCAAGGCCGATGCGGGTGAAATCTGCGATCAGATCTCGCACGATACCTGCCGGGTCGACTCGTTCCACCTCATCGCCTGCATCAGAGCGGGCGAAGTCGAGGAAGCTGTCGAGCAAGCGCTGCATCTCGTCCACGTCGCGGGTCAGTGGCTCTGCCTCTTCATCATGCAGCAAGGACAGGCCAAGGCGCAGGCGGGTCAGGGGGGTCCGCAGGTCGTGACTGACACCGGACAGCATCATGGTGCGCTGCTGGGTTTGACGCTCGAGCCGGTTGCGCATGTCGAGGAACGCCATGCCGGCGGCCCGCACCTCTGTTGCGCCGCCGGGGCTATACGGCGTGATGCGCCCTTTCCCGTAATCGGCGGCCGCGCGGGCCATGCGGGTGATCGGGCGCAATTGGTTGCGCAAAAAGATATAAGATATCGCGGTCAGCACGGCCCCGAGCACCACCATGATCACCAACAGCTGATGCGGGTTAGAGGCCGAGAGCCGCGTGCGGGAGATATCGACCGACATCGGTCCTTGTTCGGTGGCGATCCAGACTGTGACGCGGTGCCGGTCTGACATGGAAACCGCGCTGATTTGCGGCACGCCTTCGCGCAGACGCGCGGCCACGGTGCGCCCGGTCAGGTCGAACCAAAGGCGGTCGTTACCGATTTCGGGAAACATCGGCGGCCAGGATACGGCCAGTTCCAGCGGGCGGGCAACGGCGTTGACGGATGCGATGGCCGTGGTGCGGTTCGGGGCGGCGTCGGCCAGATCGCGCAGGTAGCGCAGGTCGATCGCGACAGCGGCGGTCATCTGGCGGGTGACGCCTTCGAAATGGCGTTGGATGAACACGACCGACACCAGCAGCTGTAAGCTGAGGATGGGCAGGATCAGGATGATCAGTGCGCGCGTATATAAACCGCGCGGCATGTAGCGTTTGAGCCATTGGAAGAACATGTGCATGATCCTAGCGAGTGCAAAGCGGAAGGCAAAGCGATGGATGAGTTCGACCCTGTGTCGGGTGTGGTAGAGCAGATAGCGCCAATGCTGCGCCGTGTGCTGGCCCCTAACCCGTCGGCGATGACTTGGCGCGGCACGAATACCTATGTGCTGGGGCAGGGGCAGGTGACTTTGATTGACCCCGGTCCGGATGACGTGGCGCATCTGGCTGCGTTGCAGCAGGCGACGGCTGGTGAGGTGATCAGCCATATCGTCGTCACCCATTCTCATTTGGATCATTCGCCACTGGCCGCGAGACTTGCGGCACTGAGCGGGGCGCAGGTCTGGGCCTTTGGCGAGTCCCACGCGGGCCGCAGCGCCGTGATGCAGGCGTTGGTGGACGGGGGATATGATGGCGGAGGCGAGGGGATTGATGTCAATTTTGCGCCGTCCCGAGTTGTGGGGGATGGCGACGTGATCGACACGCCTGCCGGCGCGCTGCGGGTGCTTCATACGCCGGGTCATATGGGGAATCATATTTGTCTGGGTTGGGGGGATGCGGTCTTTTCCGGGGATTTGGTTATGGGGTGGGCGACATCGCTGGTGTCGCCGCCTGACGGCGATATCAACGATTTTCTGGCGTCTTGCGCCAAAGTTCGGGATGCTGGGGCAGGGGTACTGTATCCCGGGCATGGCGCACCTGTGATGGCACCTGCGGCACGGATCGACTGGTTGATCGCGCACCGGTTGGAGCGGCGGGCGCAGGTCTTGGCGGCGTTGGACGTGCCGCGCAATGTCGCGGCGCTGACGGCGGCGATCTATACGGATGTCGCGCCTGCTCTGTGGCCGATAGCGGCGCGCAATGTCTTTGCCCAGCTGGTCGAACTGGTGGGTGCAGATTTGGTAGAGGCCCGGCCTGCGCTGATGGCGGACGCGGTTTTTCACCGGGTCTGACAATCACGGCGCGGCACCTGCGTTGCACGCTTGCGCGAGGATACGCTTTCGCGGTGTGGTTTTGATGCAATTGGGGGATGTAAGTGATATGTTGCTAGCGAATGGAGCCTACGATCAACGCAGGCCCGCCCGAGCAGGAAATGGACATGCAAACAACTGAAAACAGGCCCCTTGGGGACGTCCCGTGGTATCAACTTCGGTCAAGCATCGTGATGATAACGTTGACAATTGTTGCTTTTAGTGGCCTGGTACTTGACTATGCCGCTAATGACCAGACGCCGGTGCAGGGCTATCGAATCGTAGAGAATGGGACCATCGTTGGTGGCGCGCGCGGCGATTCTTTCCTGCGATAGGGCAGTGCGGCAGATGCCGCCACCATGTGGAATTTGAAAAGCCTGCCGCAGGGATCCTGCGGCAGGCTTTCGTTTTTTCGGTGTCCAGCGTGGTTTAGCTGGTGGGGCAGGCTGCCCGGGTGTCGATCCAAGCCTGTGTCAGCTCGCCAAAGATTTCTTGCGTGCCGGGGGATAGGGTGCGCCCCTCGCCGGGCTCTCATCTCCAGCCGACCAGACCGTCGGTGGCGTTATTTTCATGCAGATCGACCAGCGTGCGATTGCCGTTTCGCACGTGGTCTTTGATCTGGTCACAAATCTCGGTCGCGCTGAGGCCGACCTATCCCATTTCGATCGGGGCCAGGTGCCATGGGCTGTGACCTGGCATCGAGCCTTCGCCGGTGGTGACGGCGACGTTTTCTGCGCCATGGCAGGTAGGGGAGCGCCTGCCCTGCGCGCCAAAGTCACCCACGCCGCGCACGACGGGAGGCTGGTGCGGGGTCATCATGTCACCCTTCAGCAGGTCCAGACGACCCTGCACCGGATCCTTGCCGCCTGCTTCCAGCAGCTGATCAAGGAAGACTTCGCTCGCGTAGGCCGTGTGGCTGTGGCCAACTGACCGCCGTCACAGCACGGGAACCGGGCTTTCGGCGCG
>CAWUXN010000115.1:0-7717 GCA_963926415.1 uncultured Loktanella sp. | reverse complement strand
CGTAACCAAATCAGCGTGATCCGCCAGATCGCGACAGATATCGGCGGTGCGCCGGTCCTGCCAGACGATCGCGTTGTGGAGCGGCTGACCAGTCGCCCGGTCCCAGACCAGCGTGGTTTCGCGTTGGTTGGTGATGCCGATTGCAGTGATCGCATCAACGCCAAGGCCCGCCTTTTCGATGGCCGCGCGGCAGGTGGCCGCGGTCGACGCCCAAAGGTCGGACGGATCATGTTCGACCCAGCCCGACTGCGGGAAATGCTGATCGAACTCCTCTTGCGCACTGGCGATCGGGGCCATGCCGGCATCGAAAATGATGGCACGGGACGAGGTGGTCCCCTGGTCGATGGCAAGAATGTGGGTCATGGAATCCCTTTGGCAGTTGGCGCAGTTCTAATGCTTTGCGGCGAGGATGACCGATTTGACCGCGGCGCGAAAGGCCGCGGGTTCATAGGTGTCGCCGTCGGACCGTTACTCGACCTTGATGAGATCGCAAATCTGGCGAACGGCCGCCGCATAGCCATTGATGCCGAACCCCACAATCACGCCGTCAGCTCGGGGCGAGATATAGGAGTGGTGCCGAAACACCTCGCGCTTGTGCACGTTGGAAATGTGCACCTCGATCACCGGGCCGTCGAAGGCGTTAAGCGCATCAAAGATCGCGACGGAGGTGTGGGTATAGGCACCGGCGTTGATGACGATCCCGGCGTGGGCTGTGCGCGCCTCGTGGATCCAGTCGACCAGCTGGCCCTCGTGATTGGACTGCTCCATCCGGATGGTGACATCGCCTGCTGCGGCGCGGCACAGGTCGGCCACGTCATCCAGTGTTGCATGGCCATATATATCTGGCTGGCGCTTGCCAAGCAGGTTCAGGTTCGGGCCGTTGAGGACAAGAATTCTTTTCATTGCGCACCTTTAGCACGGAACATCCGCTGCGGGGAGGCCGAATTTTCGCCGGTATAGTCATGGCTTGCGGCAAAATCCTCTAGCGCGAACCCGCTAAAACCACCTTCGCCTTTGGGGAACATTAGGTCCTGTGCGGACGCCGAACTTGCTAATACGGCCACCAGCGCAACGACGCTGACGCCGGAAAGTGTACGGATCATTGATGGTCTCCTCCCAGAGTATAACTTTGCGCGGCTTGAGACGAAACGTTTCGGATTAGGGTTAAACGCGGGTCGGTCTGTCAACTAAAATTGCATGGACGCTGCTGGCTTTGTTGAAGGTTAGGTCAAGTATTCGGTTCTGGAAAGGAGCTTTGCGCGCGGAAACAATACGGTCCAGATCCTGCGCGAGGCTCATCCAGGCTGCCGCCAGATAGGCGACGGTGCCGCCAAGTGGCGGGTCAAAACCACCGACCGGAAACAGTTCTAACCCGTCGTCATGAGCCAGAACGGAGAGGTCGTCCGGGATACGCAGCCCCGCCTGCGCGGCGGCCTGATAGACGCCGCGCGCAATCATCGTGTTGCCCGCAATGACGGCGCTGGGCCTGTCTGTCTGCTGCAACAGGGCGCTGGCGGCACGGCGGCCGTGCGGCTCAATCATGGTCATGGATTGCAATAACGTGGGATCGGCGGTCAGGCCGTGTGCGGCAAAAGCCGCCTCGACCCCGCGGCGGCGCTGGATCGCAAAGTATTCGGTCTCCGGCCCGTTCAGAAAGGCAATGCGGCGATGCCCCTGCGACAGCAGATGGTCAGCCACCAGGCGGCCCACCTCGAAGTTGTCGATATCAACATAGGGATGCGTTTGTTCTGGATGGCGGCCATGCACGATGAAGGGCGCGCCTAGCTGCGTCAGGCAAGCAATGCGTGCGTCCCCTCGCGTGGGGCCGATCAGCACAAAGCCGTCGATCCCGCCGCTGCGATACAGATCGGTGTGCTGCTTGGACACGTCTTCGCCCGGCTGGCCGACGTGCAGCACGAACGGCAACCCAAGGGCCGAGATTTCAGCAGACAGCCCCATGACAATTTCAAACAGATGCGCATTGGATTCGGGGTCGCGCGATCCGGCGACAATCATCGCCACGATGCCGAATCGCCCGGTTTTCAACCCGCGTGCAATAGAATTGGGACGATACACCAACCCTTTGCCGCCTACTGCACCCCCTCGCGCGTATGCGCATTCACATCCGCATGTCCGCCCAGCGCGCGGCTGACCTGCGGCAACGATACAAAGGCAGGGTAGCGCCGCGGCCCAGGCGGGGCCGCGGCGCTGTGGTTTACTTTACGTCGAACCGGTCAAGGTCCATGACCTTTGCCCATGCGGCGATGAAAACGTCCACAAAGCAATGCTCGGCCACTTCGCCAGCATAGATTTCGGCAAGGCCGCGCAGCTGACTGTCCGAGCCAAAGATCAGATCGGTCTGGGTGGCGGTCCAGCGCAACTCTCCAGTCTTGCGATCGCGGCCTTCGAACATGCGGTCGTCTTCATCGACCGCGCGCCATTCCGTCGCCATCGACAACAGGTTGTTGAAGAAATCATTCGTCAACACGCCCGGCCGATCGGTAAAGACGCCGTGGCTCGAGCCATCCGTATTCGTCCCCAACACACGCATACCGCCGATCAGCGCGGTCATCTCTGCCGCCGTCAGAGTCAGCAGCTGCGCTTTGTCGATCAACAGTTCTGCCGGGGCCACGGTGTAGTCGGCGCGCTGGTAGTTGCGGAAACCGTCGGATGCGGGCTGCAGCATGTCGACGGATTCAACGTCCGTCTGCTCTTGCGTCGCGTCCGTGCGGCCGGGCGTAAAGGGCACGGTCACATCGTGGCCCGCGTCCCGAGCTGCCTTTTCAACAGCCGCTACACCGCCGAGCACGATCAGGCCACACAGCGCCCGTGGGTAATAGGCGGCGCTCTGCCGCGATTTTCTAGGGGATGCGGCGTTGGCGCAGGACCTTGATCTGGTGACCAACGTGGCCCGCGTGCAAAATCGCGACCGGTGTGACTGGCTGGTGGCGCAGGCCTTTGCAGGCCACGATGCGGCGCAGGCGCTAGCGGCGCTGTCTGCTGCGGATATCGCCTTTGCCCCCGTCAACGACATGGCTGGCCTGTCGGCGCATCCGCATTTGCGGCGCATCACCGTGGATACGCCGAATGGCCCGGCATCCTATCCCGCGCCCGGTGCGAGGGTGCGGGGGGCGGACCTCCGTCCTGGCCCTGACTACCACGGAATAAGCGCCAGCGTTATGACCGGGAACAGCACAAGCAGGACCACCCGGAACAGATCGGACGCAACAAAGAACAGTACCGCGCGATAGGTGTCCGCCATGGGGGTAGTACGGTCCATCGTGTTGATAATGAACAAGTTCATGCCGACGGGCGGCGTGATCAGCCCGACCTCGACCACGATAAGGACAAGGATACCGAACCAGATCGCGACCTGTTCGGTGTTGACACGCGACAGCGCGCCTTCGGTTGCGCCGCGCAGACCAATCTCACTAACCTGGTCGCGGGTCAGTTCCACCCCCTGCGCCAGTGCGGCCTGCGCTTGCGCCAACAGATCAGGTGCGATCTGCGCACCGCTTTGGATCAGATCCGACAGACGCGCGCTTTGCAGATCGACAAGGCTGACAAATCCAAAATCAAGGCCCTGCATCACCGGCCAAAAGATGGGGATGGTCAGCAAGATCATCGACAGACTATCCATCAGGCAGCCAAGCAAAAGGTAGAAGACAAGGATCAGCGCCAGCACCAGCAACGGCGACAATCCCTGATCCACGACCCAAAGCGCGATTTCCTGCGGCACCTGCGTCAGCGCGAGAAAGCCGTTATAGAACGCAGCGCCCAACACGATGAAAAAGATCATCGCCGTGGATCGGGCTGTCACCATAAAGCTTTCGCCCAGCGTCGCCCATGACAATCCGCCATTGACCCATGCGATCACTCCCGTACCTAGCGCGCCAACTGCGGCACCTTCGGTCGGGGTAAACCAGCCTGCATAGATACCGCCGACCACGAGGGCAAAGACGATCAGCACCGGCCAGACGTCCAGAACGCCGCGCATTCGCTCGCCCCAACCGACCCGGGGCCGGGTGCCCGCACTGCCGGGATACAGACGAACATATATAGAGATGACGGCGACATACCCTAATGCGGCAAGGATGCCGGGAATGAAGGCGGCCAAGAACAGCTTTGCGATATTTTGTTCTGTCAGGATCGCATATATTACCAGCACTATGGATGGCGGAATCAGAATTCCCAGCGTGCCGCCCGCCGCGAGCGTCGCCGTGGAAAATCCCCCGGCATAGCCGTAGCGGCGCAGTTCCGGCAGGGCGACGCGGCTCATGGTGGCAGCGGTGGCCAGCGATGATCCGCAGATCGCACCGAAACCGGCGCAGGCCCCGATAGCGGCCATGGCAACGCCGCCTTTACGGTGTCCCAAAAATCCCTCTGCTGCTTTGAACAACGCCTGAGACATTCCGCCCAGCGTCGCAAAGTGACCCATCAGCAAGAACATCGGGATGATCGACAGCGAATAGCTGGAAAAGGTGGTGAAGGTTTCAGACTTCAGCCGCGCAAAGGGGATCGTCGTATCCCCTGTGACCAGTACCAGCCCGACCAGCCCGGCCAGAAACATCGCAAGGCCGATGGGCACGCGCAAAAAGATTAACAGCAGCAGGGCGGGAAAGGATGTGATCCCGATGGCAAGATCGCTCAATGGTCTGCTCCCAAATCGACGGGCAGGATCACCGTGCCCGACACCGTTTCGCGCAGCCGCATCGCAGCGATATAGCACGCGACTAACGCGGCCACGACCGCCCCCGTCAGTGATAGCGCATAAGCCCACCAAACGGGCATTTCGAGCAGGAAAGTAGTCTGGCCAGAGGATTTCTTGGACAGAAGACCCAGCCACAGCTGCCACGCGATCAGCACCATGACGGCGGCAAAGACAATATCCGTGACCAGCCGCAGCCCCCGGTTCACCCGGTCAGAAAAGTAGCTGGTAAACACATCAACCGCCGCATGGCCGCCGGTCAGCTGGCACAGCGGCAAAAACGCAAAGATGCTGAAGGCAATGCCCGCCTCTACCAATTCGAAGTCACCATTGACGGGACCAACGCCCAGATCCAGCAGCCAGCTTGCCAGTCCCGGCGCAAGGTCCACCATCCAATCGGCGTGCAGGATGCCGTTCACCTCTCGGCCAAGGACCGACGCACAGACAAGCAACACCAAAGCGGTCAGCATCGCGCCGCCCAGCCAGGCCATCAATTTCGAAAGCGCCGCGAAAAAGGAATACATCAAGGCTCCGCCAAGGGGATGTGTGAAAGATAGGGGGCACCCGCGATCCGCAGGTGCCCCCTACCCTGTGTGACGCGGCCTAGTTTGCGGCGGCGTATTCGGCCATCAAGGCGCGGGCATTGTCGATCAGGGCCTGACCGTCATAGCCTTTGCTGTCCATGTCTGCCACCCAGCCTGCATAGATCGGCTCTACCAATGGCATCCAGACCGTGTCGACGGCGGCCTGATCAATGGTGATAAAGTTGTTGCCCAAATCCTCTGCGATCTGCTTGGCGGGCGCATCCGCGCCAAGATTAGCCTCTGCCGCCAGAACCGAGAAATCGAGTCCGGAATTGGCGTCGATGATCGCCTTCAGGTCATCGGGCAGGCCGTCATAGGTCGCAGGGTTCATCGCCATGATAAAGGTCAGGGTGTAAAGACCGTTGCCTTCGAAATCGGTATGGTTCTGAACCAGTTCGGCCACTTTCAGGGAACTCGTCACTTCCCAAGGCAGGGTCGCGCCATCAATGACGCCTTTTGACAGGGCTTCCGACACGGCGGGCACAGGCATGCCAACCGGAGTTGCGCCAACGGCCTCAAGCATTTGGTTCACCAGACGGGAGCCGCCGCGGACCTTCATACCCTGCAGATCGGCAGGCGATTCAACGGGTTCCTTTGTGTGGAACAGGCCCGGCCCGTGGACCCAGGTGCCCAGCATATGCAGACCTTCAAACTCGTCCTGCATGCCATCTTCGTACATCTTCCAATAAGCATAGGAAGCGGCCATCGGATCAGCGACAAAGAACGGCAGCTCGAACACTTCGGTGCTGGGGAAACGGCCGGGGGTATAGCCCACTACGGCCCACACGATATCGGCCACGCCGTCGATCGCCTGATCCACCAGTTCGGGCGGGGCACCGCCCAGCTGCATGGCGGGATAACGGTCGATCTTGATCCGGCCGCCCGAGTCCGCCTCGACCTTATCAGCCCAGACATCAAGGATCAGTTTTGGCACAGCAGCCTGAGCCGGCAGCATCTGGTGCAGCTTCAGCGTGACATCCTGTGCAAGGGCACTGGTCGCGCCCAGTGCCAGCATCATTGCCGCGCCTGCGGCCCCCAGCAGGGTTCTACGGTTAGTGGTCATTGATATCCTCCCCGGACATATCTCTTGGCATGTGACTTGCTGTCACAGCCCTGCCTCGTATGATGCAGACCGTGGGCCGTTTGTCATTTCTTAATTTACCAAGCGCCACCTAAGCTATTTTTTTGAATATGAAATCAACCAAGGGCACAATCAGATCAGCGCTCAAAATCTGCGCCGTTGCGTCCTACGGCCCCAGTCGGGCGGTAGTGACAAGACGATTGTATCCAACATAATTGTGGTAACATCCAAGGATAAGGCACATGCTCAGTAGCTTTGACGCGGAGATCCTAGCACGTCTTCAATTCGCGTTCACCATCTCTTTTCACATCATCTTTCCGGCGTTTTCAATCGGATTGGCCAGCTTTCTGGCGGTCCTCAACGCGGCATGGCTTTACACCGGCGACAACGCATACCGTGTGGTGTTCGATTACTGGAAAAAGATCTTTGCGGTGGCCTTTGGCATGGGCGTCGTGTCGGGCATTGTGATGTCCTACCAGTTCGGCACCAACTGGTCAGATTTCGCTGACAAGACCGGTCCGGTGCTTGGCCCGCTGATGGCCTACGAGGTGCTAAGCGCGTTCTTCCTAGAGGCAGGCTTTCTTGGCATCATGCTCTTCGGGCGTGAAAAGGTTGGCAATGGCCTGCACATGTTCGCCACAGCCATGGTCGCTGGCGGCACGCTAATGTCCGCGACCTGGATCCTAAGCGTCAACAGCTGGATGCAGACTCCCGCCGGTTATTCCACAAACGAAGTCGGCCAGTTCGTTCCCGAGGATTGGTGGGCGATCATCTTCAACCCATCCTTCCCCTACCGCTTGGTCCACATGGTCCTTGCCGCCTATCTAACGACAGCCTTCGTGGTCGCGGGGGTTGCTGGCTGGCATCTGCTGAAGGACCGAGAGAACAAGGCGACACGCAAGATGTTCTCGATGGCGATGTGGATGGCACTGATCGTCACCCCGCTGCAGATCGGCGCGGGCGACGCCCATGGTATCAATACGCTGGAACACCAGCCGACCAAGATCATGGCGATGGAAGGTCACTTTGACAGCCACCCCGAAGGTGCACCGCTGATCCTGTTCGGCATCCCCAATCAGGCCGAAAAGCGGGTCGATTATGCGGTCCAGATCCCCAAGCTGTCGTCGCTGATCCTTATGCACGACCTGAATGCCCCACTGAAGGGTCTGGACACCGTCCCAGACGAGGACGAGCCACCCGTTGCGATCGTATTCTTCAGCTTCCGCATCATGGTCGCCATCGGCTTTGCCATGCTGGGGATCGGCCTGTGGGGCGGCATCCAGCGCTGGCGCGGACGACTTTATGACACCAAGTGGCTGCACCGAGCTGCGGTCGTGATGGGGC